>NZ_OBEL01000002.1:600000-764773 GCF_900215605.1 Cohaesibacter gelatinilyticus
AATCAGTCTGTATCAACCAACAGCAATCAAGAAAATACGCTACGCATCCCTTTCTGAGAGACACCAGGATTTCTTTATGAAAACGGCTTGTCTTTCACGAGCTAGTCCTCATTGAACTTGAAAAATAACCCACCTCAAGTCAACCGTTCAGGCCGTGCGCCAAAGTACCATCACCGTCAAAATAAACAACATGACTTCTGCCAATAGCCCCGTCAGCCATACGCCAATTTCACCAAACGAGATTGGCATATGGTATGCCTGCACTACAGGACTAATCTGTCTTTCACCGGCGCTCAAACAAACGTCCGCAATGATTTTCAAAACAGGCTGAGATCACTGGCAAGATCTTCCAAGCATTCCAACGTTGAGGAGATCTATTGTCAACCACGCTTGTTGCTCATACTAAATTTCCTCAATTTCGCCCGAGTTGATAATCTTCGCACTTCGCTTCACAATGTGCGGCACACTTTGCTCTTTCCATTTTAGCAAGTGTTCAGTGGCAAAATGCAAGGTGAGGGCTTCACGACTCTTCCATACCTCAACAAATACTAGGGTATTTGGATCCGTAGTACTTCGGTATAGATCATAGGATATACACCCTTGCTCTTTTCGTGTTGCTTCAATACACGGTGCTGCTGCGGACAGCAATGCCTCAATGCTGCCCGGCTTGATTTTGAGAGTTGCAATGAGATGAACCATATCTGCTACTTTCAATCTTGTTCTATCTAAATCATATTTTCTTCGGTAGCTTTGATTTGAAGCCCCAGATATTTGGAGTACACGCGGCACTGGGCAAGGCTTCCTGCCATGAACCAGAGGTCCGGTTGGTTGGTTCGCGTAAACATGTTCCTCAGCTCCAACCCGTCGCCGTATCCCCAAACCGGGCCGACACGATCCGCAACGTCATCCCCGAACAATGTCCGCGCAAGGTACTCCTGATCTTTGTATCCCGTCGCTAGAACGACCAGATCAGCATCAATTTGCCGGCCATCATCCAGCGACATACCCTTGGCGTTAAAACCATGGATTTCATCGTGTTGCACAACTTCGATTTTGCCATCTGCAATTAGATCGGAGCAGCCCACGTTGAAGTAGTATCCTCCTCCCTTGGTGAGGTATTTGAACAACCAGCCGGTTTCATCCTCACCAAAGTTCAATCTGAACCCGACTTTTTCTAACTTCTTCAGAAGCGGCTTGTCGTTCTCTTTTGCGATCTGCGTCAGCCCGATATGCGCGCGTTTGGTCAGAGGCAAAGGAATGGAGATGTTCAGCAAGTCACTATCATCCAGAGGAAGGCCCTGTTCGTAGCGTTCATATGCGAGTTGGGCGCTTGGTTCGACATTGATCACCATGGTCGAGTTGCGCTGAATCATTGTCACAGATGCGCCTGCGGAATGCAGATCTTGGGCAATATCATGGGCGCTGTTTCCTGTTCCCACGATAATGGCTTTCTTCCCAGCCCAGTCATCGCCATCACGATATGCGCCAGCATGAATAACTGGCCCCCCGAAATTTTCCAGAGTTTTGATGTCTGGAATGTTCGGAATTCCGCTGACACCGGTCGCCATGACAACATGCCGGGGCTTGACCTCTCTTACGGTTCCGTCTGCCCGCTCAATCCGTGCTGTCCAACTCTGGGTTTTCTCATCAAAGGTAGCACCCTGAAAATCCGACTCCGTCCATATGTTCAGCTCCATAGACTCGGCATAGGATTCCAGCCAGTTCGCGAGCTTGTCCTTCGCGATGTATTTCGGCCAGTTGGGCGGAAACGGCATATAAGGAAGATGGTTGATTTCAACCGAGTTATGGAGCGTCAATGCGTGATATCGGTTGCGCCAGTTGTCGCCAACTCGGGCCTCGCGATCAACAACCAGAGTATCAACGCCGAGTTGCTTCAGGCGAGCGGCAATACACAAGCCGGCTTGACCACTCCCGACAACAAGAACAGCCGGGTCACGATCAGAAAATTCGCGCTCCGCATTTCGCTGGTCAAGCCAGTTGGGGCCTCGAAAGTTACGCATTGCACCCGCCCCGGCGGGCCTACTGGGTCCAAGCGCCTCCTCGTGACCCTTCAACTCTTTCAGCGCGAAAAACACCGACAATGCTTTGGGCGGGCCATACCGCTCAGGGTCTGCTTTCAGCCGCAAAACACCAGCCCCCCGCCCAACGTCGGTTTCAAATTCAAAAAGCGCCTCGACAACATCAATACCGGCAAGCTCTGTACGGCTTGCAGGGGTCCGGTCCGTAGAATACGCGATGTTCCGCGGAACGCCCCTGCCAGGAGTGTCTTCGAGCGCGGTGCGTATCTCGCCCTTGCCAACCAATGTTCGGATATCCCAATCCAGCGCGAGCACATCTCGAAAGTAACATTCATCATCGAAGAGATGCTCCAAAGCGGCCATATCCATGATCGCAAACATGCGCTCAAATTCCGCAAGCCAATGGGTGACCTGATAGGCCAGGTCATTGTTTTGAATATTCATGAGAGTACTCCAATCCGAACGATGTCGGGTGTTTGGCGAAATCAGGGTTCACCAAAAAGCTGGTTATTTGACTGAACGCCCCTTTGGGCCGGAATAAGACCGCTCGATCCTGGCAACGCGCAATTCGTAGTGCGTGTACCAGCGATCGATGCCCACACTTTGCGCCACCAGATGTTTTGCGTTCTTCTTCCAGGCAGCGATACTTTCTTCGCTGTCCCAGTACGAAACTGTTATGCCAAAATTGGTCCCATCTCTTGCGCTTTCCGCTCCGAAACAGCCAGGCTGTTCACAGGCGAGCTCAAACATTTTGTCGCCCATTTCGCCATATCCGGCATCATCTTCGCTTAGCTGACTACTGAAGATGACTGCGTAATAGTGATTTTGTGGTGTTTCCGTGAACCGGCCTGTCATTTATCCCGTTCCTTTACGTGATCGAAGTGTTCTTGCAACAGCGATATAGCTCTATCGCTATCTTGTTGGGAGACCGCATCAAGCAACTGCCAATGTGCGTGAATGCAAAGCTCTCGCGTTGTGGAGCCCAAAGGCTGTCCAAGATAGGCACGTCGGTTGAGGCGTCGAAGGCTTACGATTAGGTCCAGCAAAACCCGATTTCCGCATTTTGCATACAAGGCAAGATGAAAGTCCGTGTCATGCTGTGCCAAACGGTCTGAATCCGTCTCTATTTCAAACCTTTCCTGCGCCTGTTTAGCAATAAGCAGGTCAGCAGGGGTCAATTGATCAATAGACCCAAGTAGAGCCTCCGGCTCCAACAGTTTTCTTACTGCAAGAGTTTCCTCAGCCGCACCAAGATGAAGACCGCCAACTTCGACGGTTCTGTTAGGCCGCTTCTCTGCGAGACCTTTGGCACTGAGGATGTCAAGTGCTGCTCTAATCGGTTGACGACTGACACCGAAGCGTTCGGCTAACTCCTCTTGCTGTAGCAAAGATCCAGGAAGCAGCTTGCCGTTAATGATCTCGGTTTCAAGGGTCTGCGAAATTGTATTTGATGATTCTGTATCCATGGATCCAAATATACATTCTATATTACAAATGTCAACTGGACCGCTGCCTTCTCACCAATATGGATCATAGGAGCGCGTGGGCAGAACGATATTCAAAGCGTGGGTAGAAGAGATAACTATCGCTAGAAGAACAGACTCGCGGGCATTAGAACACGCTGCGGCATTGATCAATATGGGCGCCATCTGGAACTACATATTGCGCTTGCACCGGATCAATTGTGAGCACACCGCAACACCAAGTCGACACAATTTCCTGGACTCTCGATCGATGAACGTTCCATTCGGCTGGATGAGATATCATGCGCGGATAAAGCATTTATCACCTCTTCAATGAACCTAGTCATTCCAGTCATTTCGATCGACCCGAAAGTCGTGGGAAAAGGCAAACTCGCCCATGTTTCAATATTGCGGGGCAAAATGCTAAGCAGGATGAAAGCAAGCCGCTTGAAAACAGACAGCAATATCGGACAACCAAATAAGTCAAACTGCTGATCGGAGGATAATGTTAGAGCCTGTTCCCAAAAAACTCAGGAATATTTGCTAGAGCTGCTTCAAACGTAATTGTTTGGGTGTAATCCCAAACATCGTTTTGAACTGAGATATGAAGTGGGAAGTATTTTCATATCCGATCTCAAATCCAATATCCGTAATTGATGCGTCGGTTGACACCACAGCGTCGTGGGCGCGAGTCAGGCGCTGTTCAATCAACCATCTGCTGGGTGCAACGCCATATTGTCGTTTGAATTCCCGGTTGAATGCCGACACCGAACGTCCAGACAAATGTGCATAGTCATGCACGCTAAGATTATGCGAGCAATGCTCACGCATCAGATGGCGAATATTGCGTTTGCCACTGTCTGAACAATTTTCATGCAGAAACGATTTGAGGCGTTTTGGCTCATCTTCCGCTGCGACCAGAAACAACAGCTCCATCAGTTTTGTGTGCAATAACTCCCGCGTCCCATCAATGCCTTTGTAGATATCGGTAATAGAGCGCATGAAACCACTTAAGCTGTCATGCCGATCAATTTTGTAAGCACCTATCCGCGACGCTGGTTGAGCGTAATAGTGTACGCTTTGCCGCTCAAATTCACGGATCACGCTATTGTCGAAGAAGAACAAAAGCGCTTCCAATGGTCCGTCGGTACTTGAAAAATTGGATACCATGAAAACATTGCGTGGCAGCAGGATCATCTCACCGGCCCTGACAATGATCTCCTCACCTGTGGGAGTGAAAAACACCTCTTTGCCCTTGGTAACAAAACACAGGCATGGGCAACTGTTATAGAATTCCACACCAAAGACACTGGACCGAATACACTTTTGAAAGATTGCTTTTTGTCCGTGTTCCATGATCACCTGAGCATCTGAGTAGTCATGCAATCCTTGTGGTATTATCAGGCTTTGGGTGCCATCCATACCAAGATCTGACAATGTTCGATGCCTTCTGGATGTCATATCGATCTCTTTTCTTTCGGGTTGGATGCCAATTTTCTTTCTATCACGTCAGCCAGTAAATTGCGCCAATTCATGCGCGATTTCCGGCATTTTTTTTAGCGATGCAACTATTTCCCTTTCCCACGGTACCGTAAGAAACATCCATATAACCAAGGAGATCGCCGTGAGCAATTGGACAACATTGAAGCTAAGGGTTTTTCAGAATGAAACCAGTGTTGTGTTGATCGCAGAGCGGCTTGGATTGGTCACACCAGACACTGAAATCTACAATCGCAAGGATATCTGACATGAACAAAATCCAACTTGTTACTGGAGTTGGTGCAGCGGCCCTTGCAGCCCTGCATACATTTGTTGGCACCCCGGAGATCGCAGATCCGCTTTTGGCGTCAGAGCTTGAGGACCGGGCAAAATACTTAAACTTCTTTTGTTGGCACATTGTAACCATCGTGCTGTGGGCCACCGCTGCGGGCTATCTATGGTCCGCAATTGTCAAACCGTCTGTAGAGCTGGTCATGTTCTTGACATGCATGATGGCATGCATCGAGATCTGGGGAGTTCTCCTGCCACCGGGCGTCGGCTTGTCCTATATGACGATGCCTCAGGGATGGCTGTTTTTCCCAATCGTTATGCTTGCCATTTTTAGCCTGGGCTACGAACGCCGGCGTGCCAATGCCCCAGGCTCGGGACCCGCAAATTAAGCACATTCTGCCAGGGTAATTTCGCCTGGGAACATATTGGAAAATCGCGACAATGCCATGAATGGGCATGTCTCAAAACTACAAGGCCCAGGTAATGACCGATACGATCGTAGAAACCATCCCCATACTGCCCTTTGGCATGTTGAACGCTTTTCTGGTGGTCAACAAAGGAAAAGCTCTTCTGGTAGATACCGGCCTACCAAACTCAAAAATGAAAATCGAAAAGGCATTGAGCAAGCACAAGCTTGATTGGTCGAACCTCCACCTTACGATCTTGACACATGCGCACATTGACCATTCTGGTTCAGCTGCAGAAATCCGTTCGTTATCACAGGGGGATATCCTCGCACATCAAGATGAGGTGCAATATTGTCTGGGGCGGCCTCCAGTTCTTAGACCAACTGGAACATTTGGGCGGTTATTTCAAAAAACCGGTGCAATCCAGCAGCCATTTGATTACTTCACACCCGACCGGATTATGGAGACCGATACGCTCAATCTCGATGAGTACGGATTTCCTGCTCGCGTCCTTCATACACCGGGTCACACACAGGGATCTGTATCCATTCTTTTGGAAGCAGGTCGTGTTATCGCAGGGGATTTGACTGCCTCCGGAATATTGCTGGGAGGAATTGTGATGCGCAATCGTCCCAAACAACCTCCATTCGAAGAAGACACAAGCACCGTTATTGCTTCACTGGAGGATCTCTTGTCGAGAGGTTGCGAACAATTCTTCCTTGGTCATGGCGGACCATTGACCGCTGCTGTGATCAAGAAACATATTGAGATCCTTCGCAAAAAATAGAAGCCCGCGGGAAAGGGGCTATTCCAAAGAAACAAACCTCTTCCCTCGTTCTGAGGCGCGCGCGGGTTCCTTTACGAAAACAGTTATCTTTCGCAAGCGGTGAAATAGGGCGCCATTGTCCAGGTAATTGGGGGAGCAAAATCAGTCAGCGGTCGCCCTGACCACTTCCACAAACCTATCCACGGTGTCAGAGTTTCCGGATTTGCGAAACGCGACATATAGCTCAATCTGATTGTCACATGGCTCAAACGGGACGAAGGTGACGCCCGGAAGAGCAATGTTGCGGACCCATCCTGGAACCAGTGCGATCCCGAGCCCATGCGCCACGAATTGCAGCAGTGTGGACTTGTCGATAATCTCGCAGACAATGTTCGGCTGGGCGCCGATCTGGCGGAACTCGCTCCAGAGCGCCTCGTGCAGGATTGGCCGGGCGTGTTTTGGATATCCCACGATCGGTTGGTCGGCGATATCGGAAGCGGAAAGGGTCGTTGCGCTTGAGAGAGGATTTGTATCGGCAAGCACCACCACAACCGGCTGACGATGCAAAAGCTCGCTGGTAATGAATTCGTCTTTCTGGGGCATGCGCACGAAGGCCACATCGGTTCGATGCCCGATCAACTCCTGTGAATGTTGTTCGGAAGACGAAATTTCGAGAACCTGAATATGTACATTCGGATCGGTTTCGCGAAATGCAAGCAGCATCCGGGGCAACAGCATCGAAATGGCCTCATCCACGCCGCTTACCCGTATGTGGCGTAGATCGGACTCGGCAGTATGGCGAACATTGGATACCGATTTTTCGATATCCGAGAGAATTTTCTTGGCGTCCTGAACAAATTCCGCCCCGGCCTGTGTCAGGCTGACTTGCCGGGTGGTTCGAAAAAACAACCGTGCACCGAGCTCATGTTCAAGAGCAGATATACGTTCGGAAAGAGCGGATTGGCTAAGCCCCAGACGTTCACCAGCCTTGCGGAAGTGAAGTTCCTCAGCGACGGAGACGAAGCATTCCAGTTGTCTGATGTCCAATCCGTTTCTCCCTCATGTCATTTGATGACGTTTACCTGCATTCTATCATCCAGCTTGGCTTCATAGGCACGGATGGTCTTAGCATATTTCAACGTGTCCAGAGTGTCATCGCTGCCGCGGATCAGGGCGGATCGGGTCGCATCATCCATCTGGAACGGCACGATCAACTCGCCCACCGTTATCTCGCGACGCTCGATATCAATCGAGATCTCGGCTCCGCATTCCTTGCTGGCCAAGTTCATAAGTTCATCCCTTGCGTCAGGAGACACAATGGGCAGAGCCAGCCCATTCTTGCGGGCATTATCAAAAAAGATCCCCGCAAACCCGGTGCCGATGCAAGCCGCAATCCCTAGTTGCCGCATGCCCCAGACCGCGTGTTCGCGGCTGGAGCCACAGCCGAAATTATCTCCGACAATCAGGATTGTGGCCTGGGACCATGGTGTCTTGTTCAGAACAAAGTCGGGGCGGATTTCACCTGCCTCGTCAAAGCGCAAATCCGCGAATGTGCCGTCGGCAAGCCCTTCACGGGTGATCGTGATCAGAAAACGTTTGGGCATGATCACGTCGGTATCGACATTGGCCAGCGGAAGGGGTGCGGCCAGACCCGAGATCGTTTTTGGCATCTAATTGGCCTCCAATTGACAGTTGCGCACGTCGGTCAGGTGACCTGCAACGGCAGCAGCGGCCACCATGGCCGGGCTCATCAAATGCGTGCGCGCACCGCGCCCTTGACGACCCTCAAAGTTGCGATTGGTCGAGGACGCAATGCGTTCTCCATCCATGGCGATATCGTCATTCATTGCCAGACACATGGAACAGCCGCTTTCGGGTCGCCAATCGAAGCCTGCTTCGATGAACACAGTGTCGAGCCCTTCCGCCTCGGCTTGAAGTCGTGTCAGAGCGGACCCCGGAACAACAATGGCGTTGACGCCCTTGGCGACTTTGCGTCCTTTCAGGACAAGGGCCGCATCACGCAGATCCTCAATCCGGCTGTTGGTACAGGAACCGATGAATGCCCCATCAATCGGGATGTCCTGCACCGATTGCCCGGCTGTCAGACCCATATAGTCCAACGCCCGTTCCAGCGCCGCTTTGGCTTTCGGAGTGAACAGGCTGCTGGCATGTGGAACGTGACCCGTTATGGAGACCGATTGATCGGGGCTGGTGCCCCAACTGACCAATGGTGCAATCTCACCGGCGTCGATCCTGACAAGGGTGTCGAATTCTGCGCCGGGGTCTGAAACCCATTCCTCACCGTCGAAGTGCAGCATCTCACTGTGAGGGCGACCAGCGGCCATGCGAAAGGCCTTGTCATCCGCTGCAATCAGTGCGGCGCGTCCTCCAAGTTCCACGGCCATGTTGCAGATTGTCATGCGACCCGACATCGATTGCGCCCTGATGGCGGAGCCAGCAAATTCCACGGCATAGCCATTGGCTCCGCCGGCACCGATGACCTGCACCACTTTCATGATGATGTCTTTGGCGGTTACGCCGGTGGCAAGATCGCCCTCAATCTCGACCAGCATCGTCTTCAAACGCTTGTAGCGTAGGGTTTGGGTTGCCAGCACGTGCTCAACCTCGGATGTGCCGATGCCGAAGCCAAGTGCACCATACGCTCCGTAGGTCGTGGTATGGCTGTCCCCGCAGGCAATCAACATGCCCGGCACAACAAGTCCCTGTTCGGGCACCACGACATGCTCGATACCCTGTCGCCGGTCACCAAGACCGTAAAAGGCGATGCCGTGTTTGGTGCAGTTTGCCTCCAGATTGTCGATCAGCAATTTTGATGCAGCATCATGCGGTTCCCTGCTTCGGGTCGCATTCACATGGTCGACCACCGCCAGATGCGCCTCGGGACGCCAGACGCTCAACTGCTTTGTATCAAGTCCTGAAAAGGCCTGCGGGCTGGTATATTCGTTCATGATGTGGAAATCGACATAGATCAGCATGTCGCCGTCTGGCAGATCACAAACCTTATGAGCGTCGACCAGTTTGTCATAGAGTGTCCGGCTCATTCTGCGGCCTCCGCGTGGATTGGGTTGCGGGAAAAGAAACCGACCATACGTGCGGCGATTTCATCCGGAATTTCTTCGGCCATATAGTGCGTTGCGTCGAGCGCATCACCCTCGACCCGCTCGGCACGCTGATACCAGAGATCAAGAGCATCAAAGCAGGTCTCGATCACGCCGCGTTTCGCCCAAAGAGCAAGGAGGGGCATGGTGAGTTTTCGCCCCTTGTCAGCATTGTCATGTTCGATATCTATGCTTGCGGCGGCGCGGTAATCTTCGCAGCTTGCGTGAATGACCTCCGGCTCTTGGAAGGCCTTCAGATATTCCTTCAAGGCCTCGGAGGAAAAGGGGTTCTCACCACGGGCCTGATTGAAGCATTTCAGCTTCCAGAATTCCTCGGGATCAGAAGCAATCATTTTTTCCGGCAGCGGCTGCTGCTGGGTCAGGAAGAACCAGTGCCAATAGGCGTGCGCGAATTCGGCATTTGTCCCGGCATACATCTCGCGGGTCGGTGCAATGTCGAGCAAGACCATGGCACTGACGTGATCAGCATGATCAAGGCCCATACGATGCGCCACCCGCGCTCCGCGGTCATGAGCGCCAACGAGAAATCTTTCATGTCCCAAACGTTGCATGACCGCGACAATGTCATTGGCCATGGCACGTTTCGAGTAGGGCTGATGAAATGGGTCGGACGCTGGTTTGTCCGAGCGACCATAACCACGCAAATCCGGACAGACGACCTGATATGATCGCGCCAATATCGGTGCCACACCGTGCCACATCGCAGACGTCTGCGGGTATCCATGCAACAACACGATCGGTGGCGCACCATCCGGTCCCGCACGGCGGATGAACAAGGTCGCACCGTCTCCTTCGACCCGCTCTTCCACGAATTCCTGAAACATTTTCGACTCCTGAAGGAAATCAGATTTTCTTCATTATCTCAGATCAAATCAGAATAACTAATCGGGAAAACTGATCAATAATGGCGACTAATCCTGTCGGAGATCCCAATTAATATCCGGTGTCATAAAGCGCTGTTGGGGAGGAACCAGAGGCGCGAAACAGAAAACCGGAGGACATCATGAAATTTCTGCTCAGAGCGACCCTGACCTTGTCTATGGCATTGGGTGCCACATCTGCGTTTGCTGCGTGCGATGAGGGCGAGACCGTCATCAAGTTCAGCCATGTCACCAATACCGACAAACATCCTAAAGGCATCGCCGCCACGTTGCTTGCCAAGCGGGTCAACGAAGAAATGAATGGCAAGGCCTGCATGGAGATCTTCCCGAATTCGACGCTCTATGATGACAACAAGGTCCTTGAGGCGTTGCTTCAGGGCGACGTGCAGCTCGCAGCCCCGTCACTGTCGAAATTCGAGAAATTCACCAAACAGTTCCGCATCTTCGATCTGCCTTTCATGTTCAAGGACATCGTCGCTGTTGATGCCTTCCAGGCATCCGACGCCGGCCAGACCCTTCTCGACAGCATGCAGCGTCGTGGCATTCAGGGATTGGCGTTCTGGCACAACGGAATGAAGCAGATGTCTGCCAATGTGCCGTTGATATCGCCTGCGGATGCCAATGGGCTGAAATTCCGCGTCATGTCGTCTGACGTTTTGGTGGCACAGATGAAGGCGATTGGGGGTGCCCCGCAGAAAATGGCCTTCTCCGAAGTATATGGAGCACTCCAGCAAGGTGTGGTCGACGGGCAGGAAAATGTCTGGTCCAATATCTACGGCAAGAAGTTTTTTGAAGTCCAGGACGGCATCACCGAGACCAACCATGGAGTTCTCGATTATCTGGTCGTGACCAGCGTTGATTGGCTTGACAGCCTGGATGCAGATGTCCGTGACCCGTTCCTGAAGATCCTGAACGAAGTTACCGAGCTTCGCAATGCCGAGTCCTTTGCGGTCAATCAGGCCAATCGGCAGGCCATAATTGACGCTGGTGGCAAAGTGCGCACACTGACGCCCGAGGAGCGGCAGGCTTGGGTCGATGTCATGAAACCAGTCTGGGACCAATTCTCTGATGATGTTGGCCAGGACATGATCAAGGCTGCGCAGTCCTTCAACTCCGGAAACTGAACTCAAACCGTTGAGGGCGGGTTTTCCGTCCCCAACGTTCAATGGGAGGGCAAGGGATGGATCACACAAGATCATTCACGGACCGAATTGAAGAGACATTGATCGCAGGTATCCTTGGGGTCATGACGCTGATCACATTTGCCAATGTGGTGATGCGTTATGGCTCCAGTCAGAACATCCTCTGGGCGTTGGAGCTGACGGTCTTCTTGTTCGGCTGGCTCGTGCTTCTCGGAGCATCCTACGCGGTCAAGAAAGGCGCTCACCTGGGCGTCGACATCGTCGTCAATATGCTGCCCCCGAAACCGCGCCGCACAATGGGGCTCGTTGCGGTGGCTGTGTGCATCGCCTTCAGTTTTCTGATGCTGAAAGGGGCATGGGATTATTGGGCCAATTTCGCCAATCTCCCGGGCACGGAGGGGCGCTGGTTCCCCCTCGGTTTTGAAGAGAAATACCGCGACAAGGGATGGTACGAGGTCAATGACATCCCGCATCCCGTCATACTGTCCTGGATGGAGACCGTGTTCAACGAGGGCGAGGAATATGAGAAAATACCGCGCTTGTTGCCCTATGTTGTTCTGCCTTTATCGATGGCGCTGATGCTGTTCCGCTTCCTGCAAGCCGGATGGTCACTATGGATCGGCAAAAGTGATCGGGTCGTCGCCAGCCACGAAGTTGAAGACGAAATCCAGGAAGTTCGCGAGCAGTTCGGGGAGGAAGCCTGATGGACGTCGCATTGTTATTCGCCATGGTTGTGGGTCTGTTGTTGATCGGCGTCCCGATCGCGGTTGCGCTGGGCATGTCGTCGGTCCTCTTTCTGCTATGGTTCTCTGACAGTTCATTGGCCTCGGTAGCACAGACCCTGTTTGGTGCTTTTGAGGGTCATTATACCTTGCTGGCCATTCCATTCTTCATCCTGGCCTCGTCCTTCATGACGACCGGAGGGGTTGCACAACGGATCATCCGGTTTTCAATCGCTTGTGTCGGGCATCTTCCCGGTGGGTTGGCAATTGCCGGTGTCTTTGCCTGCATGCTGTTCGCCGCTCTATCGGGGTCTTCTCCGGCAACTGTGGTGGCAATTGGAACCATCGTCATCGGCGGCATGCGTCAGGTGGGTTATTCCAAGGATTTTGCTGCTGGCGTCATCTGCAACGCCGGCACGTTGGGGATCCTGATCCCGCCTTCAATCGTCATGGTGGTCTATGCGGCATCTGTCGAAGTATCCGTTGGCCGGATGTTTCTGGCCGGTGTCATTCCGGGTCTGCTGGCCGGGATAATGCTGATGACCGCCATCTATATCATGGCCAAGGTCAAGAACCTGCCCAAAGGAGAGTGGCAGGGTTGGGCAGAGATCCTTGCATCGGGACGCGAAGCCGGTTGGGGCCTGTTCCTGATCGTCATCATCCTTGGCGGCATTTACGGCGGAATATTTACCCCGACCGAAGCGGCGGCCGTGGCTGCGGTTTATGCATTCTTCATAGCGTGCTTCGTTTACAAGGATATGGGCCCCTTGGTCGAAAAGCAGCCGAGCAATCTCTCCGCTGCTGCAGCGGTTGGGGTCGCTGGCAGCGTTCCGTTGCGCCATCGCCCCTGGGCCATTGTGACCGCATTCTTCCACCGGGATACGCAGCACACTCTGTTCGAGGCGGGCAAGTTGACAGTGACCTTGTTGTTTGTGATCGCCAATGCGCTGATCCTCAAACATGTCCTGACCGATGAGCAGATTCCACAGCATGTGGCAAACGCAATGCTGTCGGCTGGCTTCGGACCGGTCATGTTTCTGATTGTCGTCAACGTCATCCTGTTGATCGGCGGGCAGTTCATGGAGCCGTCAGGATTGCTTGTGATCGTGGCTCCGCTCGTCTTTCCAATTGCCATTGAACTGGGCATTGACCCGATCCATCTGGGCATCATCATGGTGGTGAACATGGAGATCGGCATGATCACACCACCTGTCGGGTTGAACTTGTTCGTGACCTCTGGAGTGGCAGGGATGCCAATGATGCGGGTCGTACGCGCCGCCCTGCCATTCCTCGGTGTGCTTTTCGTCTTCCTGATCCTGGTGACCTATGTGCCCTGGATCTCGACATTCTTGCCCAACACCTTCATGGGCCCCGAGATCATTACGAAATAGGCATCACGCTCTAACAGATGCGGCGTCTAAAAAGGCGCCGCCTCTCTTTGCCAATCCTCACACCTTCAGATTTCCTGTTCTCACTACATCGGCTTTGCTGAATAACGCCAGTGTCCTGCCATAAACGACAACAGCGTTTTTCCGCACAAACACCTATCGGAACCAGTGTGGTGAAATTGAAACAGGTATCATTCATCTGCAAGTTCGTTTGCCTATTTCAATTCCGAAAACCACGCACACTTTTCGGGAATAGGCTCTAACCGCAGCATTGAACAAAATGGAAAGTGGGAGACAAGAGCCCCAACCCTGACAAGAAGGCCACGGAATTGCGCGGCCCGCCGCTGGTAGCGGCGAACCTTGCTTTGTTAAGCTGGAACAATAACACCAGGTAGATCATTCACAAACATGGTGTCATTCGGCTGAAAATGAATGACCGACCGGATTGATTTGCCCGCATGCAGAAGGTCAAAGGCAGTGTTGATCTGCTCATGGGCCATATTGTGGGTGATATAGGGGTCTACGTCGAAATCACCACGCAACCATTCATCCACCATACCCGGCAACTGGCTGCGTCCAAGAACACCACCAAAAGCGGAACCACGCCAGACACGGCCTGTTACCAGTTGGAAAGGACGTGTGGCAATCTCCTCGCCTGCACCAGCCACGCCAATCACGGTACATTCACCCCAGCCCTTATGACAGCATTCCAGTGCCGAACGCATCACGCTGACATTGCCGATACACTCGAAGGAATAGTCGACACCTCCGTTGGTCATTTCGATGATGACATCATGAATCTGCTGAGAGAAATCAGCGGGGTTGATGCAATCGGTCGCCCCCAGACTTTGGGCAAGCTGGAACTTGTTGGGGTTGGTATCAATCCCTATGATGCGGCCTGCCCCGGCCATCTTGGCACCTTGGATAACAGCCATACCAACCGCACCAAGACCAAAGACTGCAACAGTCGAACCCTGCTCGACTTTGGCGGTGTTACGCACCGCACCAATTCCTGTGGGAACGGCACACCCCATGACACTGGCTTTCGCCAATGGCGCATCCTTCGAGATCTTGGCAACCGCAATCTCAGGCAGCACGGTATATTCGCTGAAGGTCGATGTACCCATATAGTGATGGATCATCTTGCCCTTATAGGAAAACCGCGAGGTTCCATCGGGCATCACCCCCTGACCTTGGGTCTTGCGGATGGTTTGGCAAAGATTGGTCTTGCCGGATTTGATATAGGGGCATTCGGGATCTTCAGGCGTGTAGAGCGGGATCACATGGTCACCTGGCACGACCGAGGTCACACCATGACCAACATCCTCGACCACGCCGACACCTTCGTGACCCAGAACTGCCGGAAACAATCCCTCCGGGTCACGACCCGATAGGGTAAACATGTCGGTGTGGCACAAGCTGGTCGTCACGATACGTACCAGAACCTCGCCTTCTTTGGGGCCCTCCAGATCGATTTCCTCAATTTCCAGAGGCCGATTGGGTTCCCAAGCGATGGCTGCACGGGTCTTCATAACAGTGCTCCTTCTTCAATTTTCTGATATGTAATGTTATATCGTATCAAAATCACATCGAAGGCTGCCGATCAGGCATATCTGGCCATTCGACACATCAACCCGGCCCAAGAGGACAGACATATGAACCGGACGTCTCGCCCTATGTCAGAACAAAATCGATCCGTGGCGCTGGTAGTCTATCCGGGCTTCAAGGCGCTTGAGGCAATCGGCGTGCTGGCGGTGTTGAGTTATGCCGGACAGCATCTGTGTAGCGGCGAGCTGAATGGTGGTTATCAGGTGACAATCATGGCACCTGAGCCTGGTGCCGTATGCTCGGATACATTGATGTCTCTCGAAGCCAGTACGGCATTGCCGGACAATATTCCATTGGATACGGTATTTATCGTCGGCGCCCAGGACATCGAAACTGTGCTGACACGGGAGGCGGAACTGGTCGATTGGTGCAGACGCAGAGCTTTCGAGGCCAAGCGGTTCACCGCGCTTTGTACCGGCAGTTTCATCCTTGCAGCAGCAGGACTGCTCGATGGCCGCAAAGCAGCTACCCATTGGAAGTATGCAGATCGCTTACAAACACTTTTCCCGGAGATTGATGTTGATGCCGATGCTATCTTTCTACAGGATGGATCCCTATGGACGTCAGCCGGCGTCACGGCGGCGATAGATCTGGCTCTGGCCTTTGTAGAGCAGGATTTCGGCCGCGATATTGCATTGCGGGTTGCCCGCGACATGGTCATGTATCTCAAACGACCGGGCGGGCAGTCACAGTTCAGTACCATGTTGACCGGGCAGATGAGCGGCTCTTCCGGCATGCGCGATATCCAGACCTGGCTGAGCATGCATTTCAATCAGCCGATGACACTGGACAACATGGCCGCACAGGCCAAGATGAGTGTGCGCAGCTTCACACGTGCTTTTGCAACCGAGCTTGGGGTGACACCTATGGCCTATCTCGAAGGACTGCGCTGCGATCGGGCCAAGGCACTGCTTTTGGATACCGATCTGCCGATGAAAAATGTGGCTTTCAGATCGGGTTTCAGCTCTGACGAGCAGATGCGCAAAGTATTTCGCCGACGCTTCTCGCTTTCGCCGCGCGATTATAGAGCACGGTTCAAGACGGCAGCAGAGGCAGCAAGTTGAGGGTCGGAACAACCATCCTGGGATATGATGGAGGCGCTCTTCCTGAATGACAAACCGTTTCACAGGCAATCTTGGGCACTCTGCAATGCCTATCCCATTCGTAATACTAAATTGTCAGGAAACAATGCGAGATGTTTGCAGGCCCAATATTGCATGACCAGTTGCTGAGATTTGAATGAATAAGAACACACGACTTCATTCTAAGGTATTTTGAATGATACATTGATCACCTATTAGGAACTGGTCATCAACCAAAAGCTGACCCTCGCTGCATTCTGTAGAAAGAACAACATGATTTCCACCAATGGCCCCGTCTAAGGGCTTGGTTCAAGGCTTTTAAATCAGGCTCTAACGCCTGCCAATTTCACCAAACGAGGTTGGTATATCATATGTCAACTTTGCGGACCAAGTAGCAGTCACCCAGTAAGCGGGATGGAATAACACCAGAGAAGGAGATTAAAGTGATGCTCACTCATGCTTGCCCAATTCTACCAAGCACTAATTTTAAAGCGACGAAAAAGTTCTACAACAATTTAGGGTTTGAGTTTGGGTCTGAATATCCCGAACAAGGATACTTGATCCTTCATCGAAATAATATTGAGCTACATTTTTTCAAATCCCCTCAACATGTTGCAGAAACATCAGATCATGGTGTTTTTATCAGGACTGAAGACGTTGACAGTCTTTCCAAAGAGTATTCGGCTCTAAATTTACCGGCTGATGGTATCCCGCGATTCACACAGGCCGAGAACAAACCTTGGGGGGTTTGTGAGTTGGCAGTCGTCGACACGGATGGCAACCTACTTCGTATAGGCCAAATCATGGATACTTGATATTGTAGATATCAGCTCAAAGCAGCCATTCATTGGCAATGCTGGTTCGGAAATTGCTACCAATATCGCGATCTTTGCCGAGCAACAACGACAAACAAAATACACCTCGCATCCCGCTCAGCAAGACGCGAGGGTTCCTTTACAAAAACGGGTGTCTTTCACAAGCTGGTCCCCTGTTGCATGTGAAAGACACCCGATGCCAAGTGACGGCTTGAGATCGTAGCATGCAGGCTATTGCACCAGACACCAGATAGCCGTGATCGCCAATCCGATATTGCATAGCAAGCCAACGACAAAGACCAGTGTTCTGGGGCCACCGGCAGGCTTGCCGGTCCCTGCATAATACAGCCCCCAAAACACGATCCGAGCGGCAAAATATCCCCCTGCCAACCAATTCACCAGCATTGGCGAGGCGCCGGCAATGATGGCCACAAGCAACGCCCACCCGAACGCAGGAAACGTCTCGGCAGAATTCGAATAGGTTCTCAGCACACGAAAGCTCAGCTTGGAATGATCAAACCGCACTGGCAGGCCCGGTACTTGTTCCTCATTGATGAATGCAAGCGGTGCAGTCGCAAAATTCTGGATCAGTGTGATCAGGGAAAGTCCGGCAAGCACAAGAAAAGAAAAACGATAGGCGCCGAGATAGGGCAGCACTTCAAAAATCGAATCCATTTTTTCCAACCCAATCTACATTTCCAGATCCAACGCCTCGGCGATCTCGATGGTCCCGGTACCACTCAGATGAGGACAACCTTTGGCAAGGGCAATTGCCTCCTCCATGCTATTGGCTTGAAGAACCGTCATGCCGGACGCCGGATTGGCACCACCATGATCTTCCACCCCATTCGCGCTGATGGTTTTGGACGGCCCAACTGGAAGCCCCGGATCGACAACAGCATCGCCCATACCGGCATTCCAGGCTTTCCAGGCTGCCATATGTTTTGCCCCGTCCTCAGGGCTCTGAATGTCAGGTTTTCCGTGATAGATGAGCAGAAATTTTGGCATGATCCATCTCCTTTTGGTGTGATCAGACCCTAGTCATACCAAGCATCTATTTATGTTAAAGAACATATTATGGAGAATAACCACGGCAACCTTGGGCCAGAAATAGTGAGTGGTGCTTTAAAAACCGGGAGCCAGCTCAAACTCATTGTCTTTCGCAGCGGGCACAAGTGAAACATCGGCAGATAGCTGATGCATGGCAATCAGGTTGGCATTTACCAGATCATTTTCTTCTGCCCGTTTTTGCGCTTGTTCCTGCGACAAGCCATTGGCAAGCCAACGATCAATCAGGCGTTCTCTGAGCATTGAAGTGGAGACTTCAAGCCGGATGGCAAAGTCCCAGCAAGGGGATAATTCACGCCAGAGCGGAGCATCATAAAGAAGATAATTCCCTTCGATGATCAAGATTTCACAATCATCGCGAACCTGACCTGCCCCCGCTATGGCAATATCACGCGCCCTGTCAAAGAGCGGAAAGATGACATCCGCTTCATCGGACAACCGCGATACCAGAGACAGCAACCCGCGAGCATCAAAAGTATCAGGAGACCCCTTTCGATGCATCAGGCCACGTTCCATCAAAAGCCTGTTGTCCAGATGAAACCCGTCCATCGGAACAACCTGCGCCTTGCGATCAAAGGTTGCCAGCGCTTCCACCAGCTTGGTCGCCAAAGTGGACTTGCCACTCGCAGGTGGTCCCACCAATGCCACCAACCGGCGACGGCCAGCCCGGGGCGCAGATTGAATTTGCTCAAGCAATGCCCTCGGAATTCCGTGTATCATGCTGCTCATACTGCCTCGATGGGTGGCTCCTTGGCGCCGGTCATGAACGCCACTGCATCAGACATGGTATAATCCTTCGGATCGATAACACACAACCGCTTGCCAAGCCTGTGAATGTGAATGCGATCAGCCAATTCGAACACATGCGGCATATTATGACTGATCAGGATAATCGGAATGCCGCGCGCACGGACATCCTTGATCAGTTCCAGAACACGCCTGCTTTCCTTGACGCCAAGAGCTGCCGTTGGTTCATCCATGATGATGAATTTGGATGCAAAGGCCGCAGCCCGGGCAACAGCCACACCCTGACGCTGGCCACCCGAGAGGGTTTCCACCGCCTGATTGATCGATTGAACCGTCATCAGACCAAGTTCGGTCAGCTTGTCGCGCGCAAATCGTTCCATCGCCTTCTTGTCCAAAAGCCGAAACCAGTCTCCAAGAATGCCCTTCCTGCGAATTTCACGGCCAACAAACATGTTATCGGCGATGGAAAGGGCCGGTGACAATGCCAGCGTCTGGTGGACAATTTCAATGCCCCGTTCCCGCGCCTCGATGGGGGAAGAGAATCTGATCGGTTCGCCATCAATCAGAATCTCTCCCGCATCGGGTTGAACCGCACCACAAATCGCCTTCACGATGGAGGATTTGCCAGCCCCATTATCACCGATGACCGCCAGAATTTCGCCGGGCATGAGCTCGAAGTCGGAATGATCTATGGCTGTGACATGGCCGTAATGCTTCACAATGCCCCGGCCCTGTACGACAGGCGTTACATCTGATGTCATGCTGAAACCCTCCTGATCCACTGATCTATCGCAACTGCAATGATGATGAGCCAGCCAATGGCAAAGACCTGCCAAAGCACGTCAACGCCAGCAAGACGCAGACCAGACTGAAAAACACCCACGATCAAGGCGCCGAACAAGGCACCCATGATGGAACCACGTCCTCCAAAAAGCGAAATACCGCCAATAACCACCGCAGTGATGGATTGCAGATTGCCTTCGTAGAAACTTTGCGGAGAAATGGAACCGACCCGCCCGATTGATGCCCAGCCGGCAATGGCGCAAACAAGCCCAGCAAGCATATATACGGAGACAAGTGTGCGGTCGGTGCGGATACCCGCAAGGTCGGCTGCTTCCTTGTCATCGCCAATTGCATAAACATGGCGACCCCAGGCCGTCTTGTTGAGCATGTACCACAGCACAATGAAGACCACGATCATCAGGATCGAGCCAAGCGTGATCCGGGCGCCGCCAAACGAAAAGGCAGTTCCGAAAAACTTAAGCAATGGCGCGTTTGCATCAATATCCTGACTGCGGATCGACTGAGCCCCTGATAGCCACAAATTCAGCGCAAAGAAGATCGACCAGGTACCGAGTGTCGTGATGAAAGGCGGCAACTTTATTTTGGTGATCAGAAGACCGTTCATCAGGCCCGCCGCTGCGCCGCCAGCAAACCCGACCAGCAACGCAATGCCCGATGGCACCCCCATATTGACGGCCAGATTGCCCATGATGACCGACATCAGCACCATGATTGCCGCAACCGACAGATCAATTCCCGCCGTGATGATGATCAGGCTCTGCCCGGCGGCCAGGATACCGATGATCGACACCTGCTGCATGATCAGACTGAGATTGAATGCAGAGAAAAATCGCTCACCGGCAATCAGGCCGAAAACGGCCAGACTGATCCCGAGAACGATAACCGGAACAAGGGTCGGATTGTTGTGCAACACATGTTGAACACCATCCAGCGGAGAACGATAACTGGTTTCGAACTCCGCCACCTTGGTATCGCTTCGATCCAATGAGCGCTCAAAGTCCTGCCCGGATTGTAATTGACTTGTCACTGAGGCCTCCCTTGCCGCTGCCGCAAAACATATCAACGGCAATTAAGGGGTCAAATTTTTGGAACACCAGGACGTAGACTCATAAATGCGATGCATTTGGTAGAGGCAAATTTTTCTGGTCACAAGGAGCAAGGATGCAGACAATGTGCTGCATTTTCAAGCTCTTTGCCGACGCCAGATCTTGACCATATTGACGCCAAATCCAGTTCATTTATGAGTCTACGTTCTAAAGAGCGGAGTGCAAAATGCACCCCGCTTTCATGACAGGCTTTTATCAGCCCCAGCACTTACCCAGTCCCTCTTTCGAGGAAAGGGAGTTGATGCCATCGACTGGCTGGTCGGTAATCAATTCCACACCTGTATCGAAGAAATCAAGACCAGAGGTGTTTTGCGGCTTGGTGCCATTTTCCGCCCAGGCCTTGATGGCTTCGACGCCCTTGGACGCCATCAGCAGCGGAAACTGCATGGAGGTTGCTCCGATGATCCCTTCCTTGACATTCTGAACGCCCGGGCAACCGCCATCAACCGAAACAATCAACACGCCATCGGTTTTACCAGCCGCTTTCAACGCTTCATAAGCACCGGCAGCAGCGGGTTCATTGATTGTATAGACTACATTGACGCCCTGATCTTTCTGCAACAGGTTTTCCATGGCTGTCCGGCCACCTTCCTCATTGCCATTGGTTACATCATTGCCCACGATGCGCGGATCATCTTCATCACCGATATCCTTTGGGTTCTTGATGTCGATGCCGAACCCTTTCAGAAATCCGTTGTTGCGCAAATAATCGACAGAAACCTCGGAAGCATTCAGATCAAGCAACGCGATCTTCGCATTTGCCGCATTGTCGCCCATTTTTGCCTTGGCCCACTGCCCAATCAGCTCACCCGCCTTGAAATTGTCAGTCGCAAAAGTGGCATCAGCGGTATCAGCAGGTTCAAACGGTGTGTCCAAAGCAATCACAAGCAGGCCATTTTCACGGGCCTGTGTCACCACCGGCGCAAGAGCACGACTGTCAGATGGGGTAATCAGAATGCCCTTCGCTCCGCTTGCGATGCAGGTTTCCACTGCGGCCACCTGACTTTCCACATCACCATCAATCTTGCCTGCAAATGTATCAAGCTTGATACCAAGCTCACCAGCCTTGGCAGTTGCGCCTTCCTTCATCTTGACGAAGAATGGATTGGTATCAGTCTTGGTAATCAGACAAGCGCTGATGTCACCAGCAAACGCTGTGCTGCTTGAAAGCGCAAATGCCATGGCTGTAGTTGCAAGTATCTTTTTCATGATTTCCTCCGCAAATCTGTAGTTTATCTCGTATGGTTCCCGGCTCCCTCCAGGTCCGAACCCTGAATATCAAGCTTCAGGTTGATAGCTAAAAAGCCACATTTCATTTTGCCTGTCAATTAATAAATAAAGTTGATTTATTAATTAATCGATGCCAACTTGCGCATATAAATGGAGTTGAGTATGGTCTCCACCGTGGATGTAAATAGAATCATTGGCCTCAAAGGAGGCGCAAACCAGAGCGGGGTTCGCGACCATAATGAGCGCCTGCTTCTTTCGGTGTTGCAGCAACGCGGTGGCATGTCAGGTGTTGATCTTGCAAGACATACCGGGCTCTCCCCTCAAACAGTCTCCATCATCCTACGCAAGCTCACAAAAGACGGACTTCTGAAACGCGGAAAACCCCAGCGCGGAAAAGTGGGCAAACCATCCATCCCCATGGAGCTGGACGAGAATGGTGTCTTCTCGCTTGGACTGAAAGTCGGCCGTCGCAGCGCCGATTTGCTGCTGCTGGATATCACGGGTGGTGTGCGAGAACAGGTCCATACGACATATGATTATGCATGGCCTGAAACAATCTTCGGCTTTGTCAAAACCGGCCTTGAAACAATACTCGCCAATATGAGCATTGAGGCGAGAAAACGCTTGTGCGGGATAGGGATCGCTACACCATTCGAACTTTGGAAATGGCACGATCTATCGGGCGAATCTGCCAAAAAATTCCAATCATGGAAAGACATAGATTTTACCGAAGAGATCCGGCGCTTCAGTGAACTTCCGGTTTTTGTTGTCAATGACGCCACGGCCGCTTGCAAGGCCGAGCATCTTTTCGGACGCAATAAAGACTATCGCGACTATGCTTACTTTTTCATCGGCTCCTTCATTGGTGGCGGCATCGTGATCAACGATACCGTGTTTGTCGGCAATCAGGGCAATGCCGGTGCGCTAGGTTCGATGCGAACCACCAGCCCGTTGGGCGAAAGCAAGCAGCTTGTGGATGTGGCGTCCATTCACTTGCTTGAAGCACGGCTGATAGAAGCAGGACTGGACCCTGATTCATTATGGCGACAACCCCAGGATTGGGATGCACTATCGCGCTATGTTGAGCCATGGATCGGAGAAACGGCACAGGAACTTGCCAAGGCATCTCTGTCCATATGCTCGGTCGTCGATTTCGAAGCCATTGTCATCGACGGAGCATTTCCGACAAAAATTCGTGACGAGCTGGTAAGCAGGGTACAACGGTATCTGGCCCATCAGGACATCCGGGGATTGATCGCCCCCATAGTGGAAACTGGCAGCATGGGAGAAAATGCGCGGGGGATTGGTGCAGCAAGCAGCCCGATCTTCAGCCAGTTCCTGCTCAATACAAATGCCGGACTGGCCGCAAGTTGAATTGCAGCCAGTGGCAAGTCAGTAACAATCATCCGGATCAATCAGCACGCTTTTGCGCGTGGAACATACCCCATGACAATTGGGTCTCCTGGGCTGCACGCCAAAGCACAAATATGGTGAGGACCAGTAGCAGGATCTCTGCCAGCGGCCCCGCATACCAGATGCCGATTTCGCCAAACCAGATTGGCATCAAAAAGGTCAACGGAATGGAAAAGGCATAGGGCTTGGTGAGCCCCAAAATCGCCGCCTTGGCAGCAAAGCCAATCGCCTGAAAATAAGTCGCCACCATCATCAAGGGACCTGCCAAGAAGAAGAAGATGGTCATGATGGGCAGGATGCGAACAACTTCCGCAATCACCGCTGCATCATCGACAAAGGCAGCCGCAATCTCGCCGGGAAAGAGCAGCACCAAGGTCTCAATCAGGGCGCAATAAATCAACGCTACCCAAATGGCAATGCGCAGGCTGGCGTCGGACCGATGCCAGAGCTCCGCCCCATAATTGTTGCCTGTGATCGTCTGCATGGCAAAGGACAGCCCCAAAAGCGGCAGGATGGCAAAGGTGATGATGCGCGTGATGATGCCATAGGCCGTCACCGTGTCGGCATATCCCGGCATGGCCACCCATTGCAGAGCGGCAATGATGGCAGCCGAGCCAAGGGCAATGCCAAGGAAATTGAGGCTCTGCGGTGCGCCCAGTGCAAAGATACGGCTCCAGTAGCTGCGCAAGGAATGATGCAGCAAAGTGGATGGCCGCAATGCCGTCTCACCAAAGAAGCGAAAGCCAAAAATGATGGCAAAGGCCAGCGCCTGCGCTGCCGCCGTGCCATAGGCAGACCCGGCCACGCCCATATCCAGCAGGGCGATGAGCACATAATTGAAGCCAATATTGGCAACACTGACCAAGAAGCTCATGGACGCCATGAAGCCCACCCGCCCCTCATTGCGCAAGGCATCAATATTGACTGACAGGACAAAGACCAGCGGCGAGAAGAAGACCGTGATGCGCAGATAGATCACGCCCATCTCCGCCAGCTCTTCCGAACCATTGGCCAGCAACAAGGCCATGGACCACCCAAAGGAAGCGAACAGCACAATCAGCACCACACTCATGGCCAGCGCCATGCCATGAGCTCCGGTGAAAACATTACGGGCTTCGTCCAGATTTCCTGCGCCCAAAAACCGCGCCAACAGGCTGGACATGCCGTTCGAGACCAGCGTGGAAAGCGCGATGATCAGCATATAGATGGGAAACATCAAGGTGACGGCCGCGAGCGCTGACGGGCCGACATAAATGCCCAGGAAGATGGCATCGGCAACGGATAACAGACCATTCATGCCCATCATCAGGATGAGCGGAACAGCCGTGCGAACATAGATGCCACCAAGGGATCCATGGGTGAAAGAGTTGTCAGACATATCCAGTCTCTCTTGAACCTGACCACGCTAATATTGATGGATCCCGCATTGCCATCCGCGTGATGCGGAAAGACGAAGATAGAAAAGGAAAGCATAGACCTTCACCAGGACGAATGTCAGCGGGAGGCAGGCGTCTACAACCTGTAAGAGGGATAGTCCGAAAGCTGCACCACGTCAAGGAAGCGGGCCACCCTATACAACAAAGAATGCCTCCCTCTTGCGAATCACATAAGCATGTGATTATGTATTGTCATGACAGAGAATGACATATTCAAGGCTTTGGCCGATCCCACTCGGCGTGCCATTTTTGAAAAACTGGCCAGCGGCAGCATGAATGCCAGCGGTTTGCGTGAAGGCATCGAAATCAGCCAGCCCGCCATGTCGCAGCATCTGGCGGTTTTGTGCGATGCCAAGCTGGTGCGCAAGGAAAAGCAGGGGCGTTTCGTCAATTATGAGGTCGACCCCGATGGCATGACGCTGATCCTTGGATGGCTGACCAAATATCGCACCTATTGGCCAACCCGCGTCGATGCCTTGAAGAACTTGCTGAAGGACATGGATCAATGAGCGAGACGATTGCCCCAGACGGAAAAGCAGACAAAGCAGAGCAAGCCGAGATCAGAGAAGAATATGCGCTGGATGCAGCGCCGGAAAAAGTCTGGCGCGCCATCTCCATCCCAGCCTTTCGCGAGCATTGGCTGCCTGAAAAAGATCTCGCAGAAGCCGAGCCTGCCACCAGTGAGGAAGGCAAGGAAGTGCGCTATAAAATACGCGATGATGCGCCTCCCTATCTTGAAAGCATGGTCCGCTTCCAGATCCGCCCGGACAATGAGGGCGGCACCATCCTGACCATCATTCACCAGCTGACAGATGCCCGCCTTGCTGCCAAGCCAATAGAGGCAGCAAACAGCAACAGCCCATTGATGATGCTGGCGGCTTAGAGCGCGTTCTGCGAAAAGTTGCAGACTTTTCGGATAAGAACTCGCTTAAAGAGAGAAGCGCATTCTGCGAGAAGCCTACGGCTTCAAGCCAGCTTACCAAACATATTTTACAATGAAGGAGTTCGCCCATGCGCGAAGCGATGCAGCTCGTCCCTATGGTCGTGGAACAATCCAGCCGTGGCGAGAGATCTTTCGATATCTATTCCCGCCTGTTGCGAGAACGGATCATCTTCATCAATGGCGAGGTGAATGACACCATCTCGGCCCTTGTCTGCGCCCAGCTTCTGTTTCTGGAAGCCGAGAATAGCCAGCGCCCCATCCAGCTTTACATCAATTCCCCAGGCGGTGTGGTGAGTTCTGGCTTCGCCATGTATGACACCATGCAATATATCAGCGCGCCGGTGCATACGCTTTGCATGGGAACAGCCTGTTCCATGGGCTCATTTCTGCTTATGGCAGGCGAACCCGGAGAGCGTACGGCCCTGCCCAATGCCAGCATCCTGATCCATCAGCCCCTCGGTGGTTATAAAGGACAGGCGTCAGACATTCAGATCCATGCCGAACATATTCTGCGCAGCAAGAAGCATCTTACCAATCTCTATGCCGAGCATTGCGGGCGCAGCTATGAGGAATTCGAAAAAGCCATGGATCGCGACCATTTCCTCACCGCAGAAGAGGCCGTGGAATGGGGCCTGATCGATCGCGTCCTCACCAAGCGTGCATAAGCTCAAATCATGTCGCGATTCTCTGCCTCACATTTCCAATCGACATGATAGCTGGCATCTGCAGAAAGTGATTTTCGCAGATGCCAAATTGTCACCGTCTCAGTTCAATAACACTCTGATTGAACTCTATTCGATGGGATCAGGCAACTTCAAACAACGCTGCGGCCCCCATGCCTCCGCCAACACACATGGAGGTCACTACGTATTTTACGCCACGACGCCTCCCCTCAAGCAGAGCGTGCCCGACTTGTCTCGCACCTGTCATGCCGTAGGGGTGGCCAATCGATATCGCACCGCCGTTCACGTTGTAGATTTTGGGATCGATCCCAAGATGATCGCGGCAATAGAGAACCTGGCAGGCAAAGGCTTCGTTAAGCTCCCAAAGTCCGATGTCTTCGATGCGAAGACCTGCATTCTTCAGCAGCTTTGGAATTGCAAAGATCGGGCCGACCCCCATCTCTTCCGGTGCATTCCCGGCAACTGCCATGCCGCGATAAATACCCAGCGGAGTGAGGCCCTGTTGCTCTGCCATTTTGCCTTCCATAAGCACACAAGCCGAGGCCCCGTCAGAAAGTTGGCTGGCGTTTCCGGCGGTGATCACGCCTCCATCAACAACCGGTTTCAACTGACCAAGTGTTTCTGCCGTCGTCCCTGGCCGGTTGCCTTCGTCTTTCGACAAGGTCACCTCTTCCAGAGTTTCCTCCCCGGTTCCGCGGTTTTTGACCCGCTTAATCGCAGAGATTGGAACGATCTCGTCATCAAAGGCGCCAGCGGCCTGCGCCCGAGCCGTCCGACCTTGGGAGAGTGCAGCATATTCATCTTGGGCGTCACGACTGATCCCATAGGTTCGGGCTACATTTTCCGCCGTCATCAGCATCGGCATATAGGCATGCTCGGATTGGGCGACAACATCTGGATCTTTTTCATCGCCCGCCCATTTCAGATATGAATTCTGAACGGCGGAAATGTTTTCCTGTCCGCCTGCAACGGCAACGTTCTGACCATCCAGAATAACCTGCTTTGCAGCAGTCGCAATGGCCATCAATCCGGAGGAACATTGCCTGTCAATCGTCTGTCCCGCCACCGTATTGGGCAGGCCGGCTGCCAGTGCAGATAACCGGCCAACATTCAGACCTCCTGTTCCAGCAGTCAAGGCTGATCCGATGACAACATCTTCGATTAACCCGGGGTCCACGCCTGCACGTTTAACCGCGTGCTGAATGGCGTGCCCCATCATGATCGGTGACTTGATGTTGTTTAGCGCGCCTTTGAAGGCAACCCCAATAGGGGTTCGGGCGGTTGAAACAATAACGGCTTCTCTCATGATTTTTCCTTTTTGGCATCAAAATGCGTGGCAAGTGTCACGCCCGAGGTTGCGAGTTCTTCCAGCAAAGGTGCAGGCGTGAACCACATCTCGCCATAAGCGCCAAGCGACTGTCGATAGTGGGTCATGCGCTCCAGAATCTGGCTTAATCCAATCTCGTCGGCATAGTGCATCGGGCCGCCGCGCCAGTTTGGGAAACCATAGCCATTAACCCAGATCAGGTCGCAATCACCCGGGCGCGTTGCGATGCCCTCTTCAAGGATCAGAAAACCCTCGTTGATCAGGGGGAACAGACATCGTTCAAGGATTTCCTGATCGTCGATGTCCCTGCGCTTAACACCATGCAGGTCCGCCAAATGGTCGCTGATTTGAACAACCTCGGGATCTTCAACTCGTGTTCGGCCGTCGTAGACATAGCTTCCTTGCCCGGTTTTCTGTCCCAATCGGCCCAGCTCAAACAGTTTGTCCTGCACAGCTTGATAAGTCGGATCATGTGCTATTTCACTTCGCCGCTCCTGACGCACGCGTGCCCCCACATCGACTCCGGCCAGATCCGCCATCGCGTGAATACCCATGGCCATGCCGAATGTCTCAAGGACATCATCGACCTGTTTGGGTGTTGCCCCTTCAAGAAGCAGACGAGATCCTTCGCGAAAGTATGGCTCCAGCATCCGGTTTCCGACAAAGCCGTAGCACACACCAACCGTAACAGGGATCTTCCGGAGCTTCTTTGCGACCGTGATTGCCGTTGCAATGACATCTGGAGCGGTCTTGGCGCCGCGCACTACCTCCAGCAAGCGCATGACATTGGCCGGGCTGAAGAAATGGAGACCAATCACATCCTCCGGGCGGGACGTGACCGTGGCAATTTCATCAAGATCCAACGTCGATGTGTTTGAGGCCAGTATCGCGCCAGGTTTTGCGTGCAGGTCTAACGCTTCGAAAATCTGGTGTTTAACATTCATGCTTTCAAATGCAGCTTCAATGATCAGGTCAGCCTTCGCAAGATCTGCATAGCTGAGCGTTCCGGTGACATTGGCGGCGATTACCTCTGCCCGATCGGCACTGAGCCGCCCTTTTTGAGCCGCACGTTGGAAATGCTCCCGGACCTTTTCCAGCCCCTGTTCGAGCGCACCTTGCGTAGTTTCAAGAAGCGTGACCGAATACCCCGCCTGCAGAAAGGCAATAGCAATGCCCCGCCCCATTGTTCCGGCACCAATCACGGCAACCGATGAAATGTCACGTGGCTGGTCAGCACGGGTAACGCCGGGAACCTTGGTGCATTCACGCTCTGCAAAGAACAGATGCCGCCCCGCGCGCGATTGAGGTGTGTCGAGCAGTTCAGCGAAACCTGCCTTCTCTTGTGCCAACCCCTCCGCAAGCGGCAAGTTGCATGCGGCCTCGATGGATACCAGACATCGTTCAGGGGCGACAAGGTTCTTGGACTTTGGTGCTATCCGGTCCCGGAAACCCGCAAGAAAACCCTTTGGATCAAGGTGTGTGACAGTTATATTGGCACAACTGCGTTTCGGATCGCCCTCATGGCTGACACGGATGGCAAAACCCAAAACATGCGCGCGAAAATCCTGGTCATTTTCAAACAGTGCATCAACCAACCCACAAGACAGGGCATATTCGCCTTTCACGGGATCTCCCGACAGGATCATCTGCGTTGCCGCTTCCAGCCCAGCAATCCGGGGTAGTCGCTGGGTGCCGCCAGCACCGGGCAGCAGTCCCAGTTTGATCTCTGGTAGGCCCATCACGGCATCCGGAGTCGCGACACGGTAATCACAGGCAAGCGCAATCTCCAGCGCGCCCCCCATCGCGGGGCCTGCTATCGCTGCGATAACCGGCTTCTTGCTGTTTTCAATCGTGACACACAGGTCCGGCAGGTCGGGCTTGTCCCAAACTGCCCCGGTGCGGAACTCAACAATATCAGCGCCGCCACAAAAGAGCGGCAGGGCCGAACACAGAATGATGGCTTTGACCTGATCATCAGATTCCAGGTCGTGAATGGCTGAAGAAAGTACCTGTCGCATCTTGAGGCCAAGGGCGTTCACCGGTGGGGCATTCAGCTCAATGAAAGCGACATTCTCGGTGTGTTTAATGGAAATCATGTTTGGAAACCTCAATTAGGCTGTTTAGCAAGATCCTGTTCGACCTCGGCCCAGTCGTCGAAATGGATTACATTGCAGGGTGAATGCACGTTCTCGAGCCAGACAAAGACCGAGATGAACGGCTGGTCATAGACACGAGTGGCATGAGGTTCGCCTGCGGCGTTCCAGATCAGTGATCCAGCCGGAAAATCCTGCCAATCGCGGGTGCCAAACCGCCAACCCGATTTTTCGGACAGGTTCAGATAAAGCTCTGGCGCGTCGTGGTTGTGGTCCCGATACAACGTCCGCGGCCCCAGCATGAAAATACCAAGGCTGAAATCGGGATGGTAATGCCCACATGCGCCCGGCCCAATCAGCAGAGTATGCAGGTTGCACTTTGCGTATCCCTCCCCCAAATTGGCACCGGGTGGATAGAATTGGGCATTGTCTTCGCACCAGACCAGATCATCTTTGGCCGCTTTTAGACAACCAGCAATTTCGTGCAATTCAGGATCAGAAATTCCGGCGATGGCGTTCTTTAGAATTTCATCATGCCGGGTTCCTTGGGGAGGTATATCAAGGAGCCTCTCGTCGGACAGATCCATGGCTGCCAGCTTGCCCAACGTCAGATCAACGCCAGCCGTAGCAGTTCTGTGAGACTGTAGATAAGTGATAATGGAATGGGTAAGCGCCTGAATACGACGTTGCTTGTCTGTCATGATTTCAAGTCCGCGCGTGTTGAAACCTCTTGCCGCACAAGCTTCTTATCAAGCTTGCCGACACTGGTTTTAGGAAGGCGGGGAACAAAAATTATATCGTCTGGAACTGCCCACTTCGAAAGCTCACCAGCATCAACACTCGACTGGATTGCCTCCATGACACTCATACGGACAAGATCCAGATCGGCATCCTTTAAAAGCCGAGCCACCAACACCGGCCTTTCACCCCATTTTTCGTGCGGCAGCCCAATCGCGGCGACTTCTTCGATGCCACTACATGACGATGCAATATTTTCCAATGCCAGCGAGGAAATCCATTCGCCGCCGGTCTTGATTACATCCTTGAGGCGGTCAGTGATCTGCAGCGATCCATCCTCGCGGATATAGCCAACATCCCCGGTGTGAAGATACCCACCGGCCCAGAGCTCATTCGAGGCTTGTAGGTTATCCAGATACCCTTGTGTCAACCAGGGAGCCCGCACAACAACTTCACCGGTTGTCTCACCATCATGTGGGACATCCTTCATATCCGGCGTCACAACACGGAGGTCCACAAGCGGGCCGGGAAAGCCGGTTTGCGACTGTACGTCCGGATCATTGCTGGATAAATCTGCCACTGTCAGAAATGGGCAGGTTTCAGACATCCCATATGCAGCATGCAAGGATATACCAGCCGCTGCCGTGCGATCCAGTAGACCACGTGGCAAAGCGGCCCCACCGATTATAACCTTCCAACAGCTTAGATCTATTTGCGAACAGTCGGGATGGTCGAGCACCATTGACAGAACCGTGGGCACGCAATGGGAAAAAGTGACGCCTTCTTGGGCAATCAGTTGCAAGATTATGTCAGGCGCATATCGGCCGGGATAAACCTGACGCAGCCCTAGCAACGTTGCGGCATATGGAAATCCCCAGCCGTGGACGTGAAACAAGGGCGTCAGCGGCATGTAAACGTCACCACGATGAAATCCGGCATTCCCGGGCCGCCCACCAAAACCAGCGAGCAGACCCAATGTGTGAAGTACCAATTGCCGATGTGAATAGCTCACTCCTTTAGGACTTCCGGTGGTCCCGGTCGTATAAAATAGTGTGGCGGTTTGGTTCTCATCGAAGTCCGGGAAGTCAAAACTGGTTGGAGCCTCGCCTATCCACTCTTCATATCCATCACCGTCTCCAATTGGCACGATGACAATGTCCCGACTGAAGCCAGACTTGATATCATCAATGATCGGAATGAAATCGCGGTGCACGATGATCAGGTCCGACTTCCCATGGTTGATCGTATAAAGAATCTGCGCAGGAGATAAACGCACATTGATTGTGAAAAGGGTCGCCCCCATCATCGGAACTGCAAAAAAACATTCCAGATAGCGATGCGTATCCCAATCCATGACACCGACGCGCATGCCCTCACATATCCCACTTGCCTTTAGAGCATTGGCAAGTTGGCATATGCGTTTGCCCAAGTCCGCATAACTCAGCCGCATATCGGCACCGCTGACAATCTCTTGGCAGGCGGACGCAATATTCGATCTGGTCAACAAGTGTTTGATCAGCAATGGATAGCCATATGCATTTGGTGAGGATGATAATGGTGACATGAAGGTTGTATCCTTGAGCTTCTTTAGCCGTTAATTTGGCACTTCTCACCCGGTTGAAGAATTGAAAGAAATTTCCTTTCATCAAGGTTTTCTAACCAATCACACCGCAGTTCGATTTGCGCGTGATCCCTTGAAAAGTTATAAGAAAGAGCATGACAACACTGCTAGCATCCTGTCTGCAGTCGGTTAACTCTGCTCAGGGATAAGTAGATTTTGTGTCATCAAGGAGATATTGCAATGACCTCTCATATGCCCACACTGGTTTCACTGCGTGCTTTTGAGGCGGTGGCGCGTCACAAGAGTTTCCGAAAGGCAGCTGACGAGATTTGTGTGACGCATGCGGCAATCAGCCACCAGGTCAAGGCACTGGAAACTTCAATCGGCGTCAAGCTATTGGAACGCACAAGCCGCTGGGTAGAACTGACACCAGCTGGGGAGCAATATTACCCGCCGATCCGTGAACACCTTCAAGGTATCATTAAAGCCACAAGGCGCATCCAGACCCCTGAGGAACCAGACGTGTTGCTCGTTCAGTCTTATGCAAGTTTCAACACAATGTGGCTTCAGCCCAGATTGGCTGAATTTCTTCAGGACAATCCGGACACGCGTGTGCGCATAGTCTCTACCTTTGAAGACGGTGACTACGATATGCACCGGTTCGATGTCGGCGTGTTTAACGCGCCACCGTTTGATAAGAGATTTGACTATAGCCCTTTGTTCGAAACAGATATCTACCCGGTGTGCGCTCCGGAGGCCTTAAATTCTGCAAGCGGCGGGATACCGCTGAAAGAGCTAAAAAATTTCTTGCTGCTGAGTGTTCCAAGCACATGGAATGAGCCGGATGACTGGAATTGTTGGTTGGATGCGGTGGGCTTGGATCGCCAAACCATGAAATTCGGTTCGATATTCGACAATTATCCACTTGTTCGGGAAGCTGTTCTGAACAATCACGGCATCAGCGTCGCAAGGGCACCATTTTGCGCACGTGATCTTGAAAGAGGGCGGCTGGTCAGACCGTTCGATATTTCGGTACCGGAACCAGGCCGCTGGTATCTGGCGACGCAAAAAGAGCGTGCACCCAACCCAAAGCTCGATACATTTATCGACTGGCTATTCGAACAGATCGAGACCGACCCGACCATGCGATTATTTCGAGCCTGATCTGATGAATTCCAGCTCTGCCGTCAGCTCACATCAGGACTGACGCGCACCGGCCTCGGATGCGACGCGAGGCACAAGAGCGCGCACCAGTTCCGTCATATCCAAGGTGCCGACCGTTTGCTCCCCATCCTTTACGATATAAGCGTGTGACGTATCCCCGCCAGACCGCGAGATCATGCTTTCGAGCGTGTCGTTCACGTCCACTTCGCCGTGGGCATCTTTTGGCACTTTACCACCGCCAAGCGGGGTCATGATCGAACGAACCTTCAGAACCCGTGCACGATTGATATCACTCACGAAGTCTTCGATGTAAGGATCGTTGGGGTTCAGCAGGATATGCTGCGGCTCGCCTTGTTGTACTACGAAGCCATCCTTCAGGATTACAAGATGATCAGCCAACTTCAACGCCTCATCGAGATCATGAGTGATGAATATTATGGTCTTATGCAGCTCTTTTTGCAACTCCAGCAGCAGATCCTGCATATCAGTCCGGATCAATGGATCAAGCGCCGAGAAAGCCTCATCCATCAGCATGATCGGTGTGTTTGCGGTCAGCGCTCGGGCAATGCCCACTCGCTGTTGCATGCCCCCGGAAAGCTGCGCTGGATAATGGTTTTCAAAGCCACTCAGCCCCACACGATCCAACCACCTGGCAGCCTCCTTATCGCAATCTGTTTCGGACACACCGCGCACGGACAGAGGCATTCCTGCATTCTTCAACACAGTCTGGTGTGGCAAAAGCGCAAATTTCTGGAACACCATCGACATCTTTTCCTGACGGGCATGACGCAGCCCGTCTTCAGACAGACCTGTCACGTCCTCACCTTGCACGATTATTTCACCCGCAGTGGGTTCAATCAATCTGTTCAGGTGGCGGATGAGCGTGGACTTACCCGAACCGGACAGCCCCATGACCACTGTGATTTCTCCCGCCTGCATATCGACGTTAATGTTGTTAAGACCAAGCACGTGCCCGTGCCGTGTCAACAACTCCTCTTTACCCATGCCATCCCGAACATGGTGTAACACGTCCTTATTGCGGGCACCAAAAATCTTGTAGAGGCCGCGAAGGCTGACCATTGGTTGTGTCATCGAGCCTGCTCCTTAATGTTTGACTTGGGTTTTATCGGCCCGTGTGAGAGCTGCTTTGGATACGCGATCAAGAATCACTGCCAGCAGCACGATACCCATGCCAGCGACGATGCCCACGCCCAACTCAAGGTTTCGAATGCCGCGTAACACGTTCACACCCAAACCTGGTGCCGATACCAGAGAAGCAATCACGACCATGGCAAGACTCATCATGATGGTCTGATTGATCCCGGCCATGATATTGGGCAGGGCCAAAGGGAGTTGTACTCGTATTAGTTTCTGGCGATCATTCATACCAAAGGCATCGGCCGCCTCGATCACGTCTCGGTCTACAAGACGGATGCCCAGATCGGTCAGACGGATCACCGGTACGATCGCGTAAAGAATGATAGCGATCCCATAAAGTTTGGATTCCGTGACCGAGAACAAGAAAATCAGAGGGATCAGATACACGAAGGTTGGCAAGGTCTGCAGCAGATCAAGTATTGGCACAACGCTTTTTTGTAATCGGTCAGATTTCGACATGGCAATTCCAATGGGCACGCCCAAAAGCACCGATATCGTCGTACAGACAAAGATGATCGACAGGGTTTGCATCGCCACATCATAGTGGTCTACGACGGCCAGTAGCATAATAGAGGCGGCCACCAAGATCGTCACAGGGCGCGAACGCGACGCGTACCAGGAAATAATCACCAGAAAGGGGACCATGATGAACCACGGCGTCGCTTCAAACAGCCAAAGTGCGCCATCCAACATCCAGCTCAGTGGTTGTGTGATCGGGTCCAGAACAGTTTTCAGGACCGGTTTGGCTGCAAGAAACCCGTCTTCGATCCCGTTGGTTACATCGCGCGACTGCCATATGCGGTTGCAACTTTCATGAAGATTGTCAAATGAGGGAATTGGCAATAGTCGCCCAGAGGCCTCTTCTCCTCCTGCCTGCGCCGCAAGGTCCGCCAGCGAAAGCGGCGCTTTGTCGTCTGACGTGCCACACCATTCGCTCAAACCCAATGCGCTGAATAACTTGTCATAGAAGGCCATTTATCCCACTTTCCAATCTGTTTCAGTGCGTTAGGGGCATCGCTGAGGATGCCCCTGTCTATGCAGTTTACTGCAGCAATGCGGAAAGTTTGTTGCGCGCAGCATCGTTAAGCCACGCCCCCCAAACATCCTTGTAGGTTGTTAGGAAATGCACCGCGCCTTCATCGTAGGAGGCATTGTTGTCTTCAACCCATGCCAACGTTTCGCCCATCTGTGCGTTGGTGAAGGACAGATTTGTCATCAGGTCAGAGATTTCTGCGTTTTCAGCCATGAATTCCTTGGAAAGAACTGTAACCACTTCACTACGAGGGAAGGCGCTCATTGCTGGTGTCTCGCATTCCGCTGTGATGTTGCAGGCATGCTTTTCAGGGTCATGGGGGCCCATATCGACCAGGGTCATCGGGTATTTGCCCAGTACCGATGTCGGTGCCCAATAAAAGCCGAACCACGGTTCTTTGTTTTCGTAGGCGGCAGCGATCGAAGCCGCAAGGGTTTCGCCTGATCCATGCACGAAGTTTTCAATGCCTGCATCAATCAGCCCGCCTGCCTTCATCAGGTTGGTGCTGACATTTAGACAGGTCCATCCCTCGGGGCAGTTGTGAAAGCGATTTCCGACGAGTTCGGGGTTGGCTGCGATGCCTTCAATTGTTGCCAGTTCCGGATGCTCCTCAACAAGGTAGTTCGGAACAAAGAACCCTTCAACACCGCCATCTGATAGAACTTCGGTCACAGGAATTATTGCACCTGAATCAACCAGCCCTTGGTAAGCCGGCGCGCCGTTTGTCCAAATTTCAGTCAGAATGTCGGGCTCTCCGGTCTCGGATACGGATGCCAGCGCAGGGTTGCCCGAGAGCGGCATTGCGGTGACCTCGCACCCATACCCTTTCTCCATCAGGAACTTCGCAACCGCGGTGACGATCTGCGCAGACCCCCAATCACCTTGCATGATGGACACTTCACCACATTCATTTGCCCGGGCTGCCGAGGTAGTGATTATCGCAGCAAGCACAAATCCAAGAACCGTTGAAACCTTGAACATTTCTTTCCTCCTTGTTATTGGCGAAACAGGGACGGAGAAACGCTCCAGGCCAGAATTCGCCTTGTTTATAGCGACAATTAGTATCGGCAGCACTATGAGTAAAGAACTGAAAAGAATTTTGGATCATATACAAATGATTACAGATGGAGAGTTGAGACCAAGCGTGAACCCAGTGTTGTGAAATTGAAATAGATATCATTTATCCAGCTGGTATGTTTGCCTGGTTAAATTCCCAAAACCAGACCAGACCATGTCTCGATGAATCGCATTAACCTCGAATGATCTAATTATTTGCCAACCATCCTTTTGAATCTGAAGTTCGTTCGGTGCTCGCAGCTCTATGTGACGAACTTTAGATTCGGGTGACTAGAGCGCGTTCTGCGAAAAGTTGCAGACTTTTCGGATAGGAACTCGCTTAGACGATAGAGCGCGTTCACCTGACCGACAATTGCGGGCAGGCACTCTCATCAGAAATTCAAGATATCCATTGACTTCTATAGCCAGGAACAGTGATTGTTCGACATGTTGCAGGCACATAATAAGTGCATATGCCTGTGTCTTTCCCAGAGGAGATTTCCGGTGACGCTTGAATTGTTAATGCTGTATTTTCCGAATTTACTGATCATTCTCACGGTCTTCACCGTTGGGGTTGCCAGCCCCGGACCAGCAACATTGATGATCCTGGGCACGGCAATGTCACGGGGGCGAGCTTCGGCACTGGCCCTGTCATTTGGGATCGTCACCGGGTCATTCTTCTGGGGAACTGTTGCAGCATTCGGACTTGTTGCAGCGATGAAAACATCCGCAGATTTATTCACGGCAATGAAAGTGGCTGGCGGAATATATTTGTTCTATCTGGCTTTTCGGGCCTGGCGCTCTGCTCTGACAACAGATCAATCTCTCACCGTGAAAGCATCTGATAGTGTGAGCCTCGGGCGCAGCTATGTCCGGGGGTTACTGCTGCATCTAACCAACCCCAAGGCACCTTTGGTCTGGTTGGCAACGCTTTCTGTGGGGTTGGGCGAAACAGCACCATTTCCGTTTCTCATTCTGGCGATCACACTATGTATGCTCGTCGCAATGATCATTTTCATCGGATATGCCGTTTTATTCTCCACGCCGACAGCAACCAGATTCTATATATCCTTCAGACGCCCGTTTGATGCGGTTCTGGGATTTCTTTTCGGTGCAGCGGCAATCAAGATCCTGACATCCCGACTGAATTGACAAAGCTGCAACAGCATCATTGACGATTGAACGCGACATTCAGACCAAGAGCAACCAGAATGCCGCCGCCCAATCGCTGCGCGATGCGATTGGCAGAAGCCGAGCTCTTGAAATACACCGCCAGCCTGTCAGCCAGAACCACACATAGCATATCTGCGCTCGAAAAGACGATATTCACGATCGTCCCAAGAATGAGCAATTGCACCCACATAGCAAATCCTGCATTGGGATCGGTAAATTGCGGTAGAAATGTAAGATAGAAAATCGCAGTCTTGGGATTCAGAACCTCGACCGTGACACTTTCCCAAAATGCCCGTCGCGGGCTTTTCGGATCTATCTTCAGATCCGTACTTTCCAGAAGTGCGCTTGATGTAAACATCTTGTAGCCCAGCCAGATCAGATAGACCGCACCACCAAATTTCAGAGCCAGATAAAGAACCGGCACAGCCTTGAAAACCAAGGCCAGACCGAAAGCCGCCGCCAAAACATGGACATACCCACCAATATGGATGCCAAAAGCAGCAAACCAGCCAGCCCGTTGTCCACGCGCGATGGTCTGAGCCGTTGTATAGAGCGTAGCGGGGCCTGGCATATAGGCAAAGATGCAGGTTGCCAGAAAAAATGCGATCAAAAGGTCAGTGGATGGCATGAAGACAGCTCTCATCAACTCGGCATGGCGGGAACCAAAATCTACACCGCACCCAATGTGATAGCAATTTAATACCGCCAACAACAATCACAGTTCGATTATGATCGAAGCATTCATATCTTACTCTCTTGTATATCTTGAAAAACGGCACGTCGGGTACCCGATCTACAAGAGGAAGGTCCATATGCAATGACATCGCCAAATCCGAGAATGGAACTCGCATTGCTGGCACTATTGGCATTGCTTTGGGGGTCATCCTACTTGTTCATCAAAATGGCAGTCACCGAAATCCCGCCCATCACTCTGATCGCACTGCGGGTCTTCGGTGCTGCAGTCTTCCTTATCATCGTGATGAGAATCCGATCCGAAAAGCTACCCAGAGATAGCAAGACCTGGCGGATGTTGTTTCTACAGGCAATCTTCAACAGTATTGGGGCCTGGAGCGTGTTGGCATGGGGTCAACAATATGTGGACTCGGGTCTGGCGAGTGTTCTGAACTCCACATCGCCAATATTCGTCTTTCTGATCACGGCAACAATCACCCATCATGAGACTCTCGATGGGCGTAGCAAGCCAGGCTCATTCACTTGATGGGCAAGAGCGGTTCTCTGCCTTTGTCGGTCAAGATCCAGCAATCCCGCCCTTCAAACACGGCAGGCATCAGCGGATGACCATAGCCGCACCCGGTATCCAGCGCTATGCGATTGCCAAAATGCGTGGCCTCATCCACCGGAGTGTGGCCATGCACCACGAGAAACGGATGTTCGGTTCTATCATCAAGAAATCCATCCCGGATCCAGACAAGATCATCCTTATCCTGCTGCTCCAACGGCACACCGGCCCGAATGCCCGCATGAACGAACAGACAGTCCCCCTCTTGGTGAGAATAGTGCAAGCTATCCAGAAAATTCAGATGCTCCTGTGGCACCACAGCACGCGCCCGCTGGTGAATATTCTCGATCCGCTCTTTCTCGGCAATGGCCACGCCATAGGATTCCAGAGTTTCCACCCCACCGATGCGCTCATGAAACCAGTGATAACCCACCGGCAAATGCTTGTCGGTGCGCGGATAATCTTCCATGAACATGGAGAACATGCGGTCATGATTGCCCAACAGGCAAATCCAGTTACGCCCCTTGGCAAGGCCTTCCATCAGAAACTCGATAACCTCACGGCTCTGCGGTCCGCGATCGACATAATCGCCCAGAAAGACAATGCGGGCATCCCGTCCGCCATCCTGCTCTATTCTGTCAATGGCATCCTGCATCCGGTCCGGCGCACCATGAATGTCGCCGATGGCATAAAGTCTTTCAGTCAATTTTCAGGCCTCAAAGTTGGAAAAGGTGCAGGGCGGAAAGGAAAGGAAGAGCCTCACGGCAACAGCCCGCCAGCAACGGTCAGAATGGTGCCGGAGACAAATCCGGCTTTATCAGACGCCAGCCAGACAGCAGCCTCGGCTATGTCCGTGGGCTGAGCAATTCGCCCCAATGGCGTGGCAGCGGCAATCATCGCCGGGCGGTCCGGATTGCCTTCACGTTGATGCATATCGGTCTGTGTGGTGCCAACGCGAATGGCGCAGACCCGCACACCAACCAGTCCAAGCTCCTTGCCCGCACCAATGGTCATGGTCTCCACTGCGCCCTTGGAGGCAGCATAATGGATATATTCGCCCGGGCTTCCCACACTAGCCGCGACAGATGACATATTGACGACGCAGCCCCCTGCCCCACCTTCATCTGCGCGCATGCGCTTTGCCGCTTCCTGCAAGCAATAGATCGAGCCAAACAGATTGGCCTCGAAGGTGGCATAGAGCGTCTCTTTCTTCAGATCCGTGATGCTCGTGCTTCCACCAATGATGCCAGCATTATTGACCAGACAAGTGACTGGCCCCAAGGCTTCATCGCAAGTCACGAACATCGCTTTCACGGCATCCTGATCTGCCACATCGCCTTGCACGGCAATGGCACGAACGCCTTCCGCCTCACATTGAGCGACAGTCTGCTGCGCGCCTTTCAGATCAGACTTATAATTCACGCAGACATCATATCCATCTTTGGCAAAGGTAAGTGCAGTCGCCGCGCCAATGCCTTTGCTGGCCCCGGTGATCAGAGCAATCTTCTTTGCAGATAGGGTCATGGAAAATGCCTTCGCTCACATCATCATGAATTTGGGAGACCGATGACAGAGACGCTGTCATACTGGAATCGGTAGGAAGAGACCTCTTTTTGCAAAAAATTTGTCCAAATGTCCATCGGCTTCCTGCCCGTTCGTCATGTCTATGAAGGCAATCTCGCCTTTGAAGCGATAGAAAGAGGAAAATATGACGATCTGGACAATTCTCGCAAGCACCATAGCAGTCGTGGCCCTGGCCGCAGCAGGCACATTGTTGCTGCCAAAACAAATAAAGGTCGAGCGGCAGGCAACCATTTCTGCAACACCCTCAGCAATATTGACCCTTGCTGCATCCAATGAAGGATACCAGCGCTTCAATCCCTATCTGAGCGCAGATCCAAATCTGAAAATCTCTCACTTTGGCCCCTCATCCGGCATCGGCTCAGGTTTCACATTTGACGGCAAGGATGGAAAAGGCAGTCAAACGGTTGCAGAGCTCTCCTCCAATTCAGTGCGCTATGCCATTGATCTTGGCCCCATGGGCAAACCAGCCCAGACAATCGAAGTAAATCCGGTGACAGGTGGCTCCCTTGTGACATGGAGCATGGATATGGACCTTGGCTACAATCCAATCGCCCGCATCTTTGGCCTCTTCATGGATGGCATGGTGGGCAGGACATTCGAACAAGGCCTTGACAATCTGGCCACCGCTACTTGAGTTTGAGGCTTGAAATAAAGGAAGACTTTCATGCGTTATACATTTTTGCTCTATACCGACCCCGCTGACCTTGCCGACATGACCCAGCAAGATTGGGAGGCCGAAAAAGAGGTTTACGGCGCTTATATTGGTGCCCTGAATGCTGCCGGGGTTTTTGTCGACACCGACTGGCTGCAACCAGTGCAAACCGCCACGACACTTTCCCTGAAAGGTGGCACCATACAGGTTCAGGATGGCCCTTTTGCCGACACCAAGGAAACTCTGGGCGGTTATTTTGTCATCGACGTGCCCGACCTTGATGCGGCCATGGCCTGGGCTGAAAAATGCCCGGCCGCCAAAACCGGTAAGGTGGAAATTCGCGCCTCCGCAATGGGGACCATATGAGTAATCCATCCCGCGCAGCAGAAATAGCAGCGCGGGATTCCTATGGTCGGCTGCTGGCATTCCTGTCATCCCGCACCCATGACATCGCCATGGCCGAGGATGCTCTGGCGGATGCCTTTGCCAAAGCACTCAGCCATTGGCCGGAGCATGGCATTCCTCAAAACCCGGACGCCTGGCTCCTGACCGCAGCCCGCAACAAGCTGACTGACAATCAGCGCCACCAGACCCGCTTCCCAACCCAGAGCGAGATCCCGGAAGGATCGTCAGAACATGATGCAGACACGACCATTCCGGATGAGCGCCTCTCACTGCTGATGGTTTGCGCCCATCCATCCATAGCGCCTGACATACATGTACCCTTGATGTTGCAAACCGTGCTTGGGATGGAAGCCAAAACCATTGCTCACTTGTTTCTGGTCTCGCCAGCAGCATTGGCCAAGCGATTGGTGCGGGCAAAGACAAAAATTCGCGATGCAGGCATTCCGTTCAAGATCCCCGATGATGACAGCTTGCCCGATCGAAGTATGGCCATCTTCGAGGCCATCTACGCGCTGCATGCCCATGACTGGCTGGATCCAAAGGATGCCATGGGTGAAGAAGCCCTGTATTTGGCAGATCTGTTATGCCGCCTGATGCCAGGCAATGCCGAAGCCCTTGGGCTGGCAGCGCTGATCGCCCTGAGCCAATCCAGGGCAAATGCACGAATCATCGACAATCAGCTGATCCCAACCCACGAACAGGATCCGTCCCGTTGGAACAATCAGCTCATCCAATATGGCTCCAGACAATTGAGACGAGCCTATCAATTGGGCTCAATCGGACGCTTTCAGATAGAAGCGGCCATCGAAGCAGCCCATATCGCAAGAAAAGACACCGGCAAGACGGATTGGGCGGCGCTGAACAAGCTCTATTTCGCGCTTCAAAAAATCGCCCCGAGCGCCGGAGCTCTGGTCGCACAAGCCGCCATTACCGGACGATTGCACGGCCCAAAGCAAGGGCTGGATGCATTGGAACAAGTCGAACAGCAAGTCGGCTCTGCATTCCAGCCCCTATGGGCATCCCGCGCCGAGATGCATGCGCAATTGAATGAAAATGAAGCAGCCAGCCGCTGCTACCGAAAAGCCTTGTCACTGACCACAGACGGCCCAACCATCAAGCTCCTGAACAAGAAGCTTCTGGCTTTGGAGGCAAATTCCATCGCAAAATAAACCCCTGAAAATAGACGCATTTTTCAGATCAAAATATGCTTTGACGTCTTTAAGCGCTATCACTTTCATTGAGCAAGACTGATGCATCCTGGCTATTCATGTAAGAGCAGATCGCCTGCGCCAGACCTGATGCAGAGCCGGGAACAATATTGAAAAACATTGCCGGTTCAATCAGCTCCAGCTCTGTCAGAAGGAAGTCACCGTCAGACATCATGACGCCATCAACCCGCGCATAAAGTGGTAGGGTAGCAAGGTCAGATAGACAGGCAGTTGCTGCTCCAATGGCAGTGACAGGTGCATCCGCAGGGGTCACCGTCACGCCATATTGGCTATTGGCCCGCCAGTCTTCAGCGGATGGCATGCGCGTCACCGCATGAGAAAAGCCACCATTCAGGAAAATCATCGACAGCTCACCCTGTTTGATCTCAGGGACCCAATCTTGCAGGATATGTGGCCTGTCGATCTCCAGAACGTCCGGCAGCGGTCCCTCCAGCATGCGCACGCCATGGCCGCTTTGCCCAATGGCAGGCTTGATGACCGCCCGCGGCCAATCTTGCGCTTCCATGACAGGCAGCACCTGCTCGGTCTTGTCGATCAGAATGGTCTTTGGAACAGTAACGCCCCTTTGCTGCAAATCCAGCAAATAGGATTTCTCCATATTCCAGGCCATCAGCTTCGGACAATTGCCAAAACGCCCGCCAGCCTCGCTGACCTCATCCAACCAATCCCGAAAGACTTGCGGATATTTGGCATAATCCCAGATCGCCAATGGCAAGATCAGATCGGCATCCGCAAAGGCCTGAACCCCATCCTGCCAGGGCAAGACGGTCACGGAATACCCTTCCACCTCCAAGGCTTCCATCACCACCAGCAAACCTTCACCCGGCAAGGGCCAATCGTTGCAGGTGGCAATTGCGATGGAAAGCGGACTGGACGGACAGCCTTTCATGAAATACACCTGCAAATAAGAAGAACAAAGACATGCAAAATGCGGCTTCACGGTGATCGTGCCAATGGTTGCTATTACAGCTTAGACTCAGCGCAGCAAAGCGGCGAGGCTATCTTCTACAGGACAGCGGCAAGCACCATAAGCTACGATCAGTCAGCACCGCCAAAATAAACAAAACTCATCTTGTTGCCATCAAGATCACGGACATAAGCTCCGTAAAAATCAGGTCCATATTGCGGACGCGGCCCCGGTTCCCCCTCACTGGTGCCACCAGCAGAGAGTGCCGCTGCATAGGCCGCTTGCACTTCGGCCTCATTTTCACATAGCAAACCCACCATATTACCATTACCTGGCGTTGCTGCTTCCTTATTGAACGGAGGCGTCACCCAAATCCGCCCGCCTCCACGCAGGCCATAGCAAAAACCATTGGGCATGAATTCCATGACCACCGCTCCACCAACCAGAGGTAGGACAGCATCAAAATAGGCCCTTGCTTTTGTTACATCGTTGGAACCGATCATCACATAATTTAAAGACATTATACGCCTCGCCTGAATTCAGAACAAAATAGGAACATATCATCTCCCCAAGCATATAACAACCCCTGGAATACTCGGTCCGTTTATAGGCTTGCGCCCAATAAACTCTGCTTTCCTACGCTTCTTGATGAGCTAACGGAATTGATCAGAGCGGGAGATCTCCCAGAAGGCCTCCCTTTCCCACAAACACCACAGGTGCTGCGTGATGCCCAAGAAGTGAGGCAAAAAACTATTCTTCACCACCCAAGACTCATCGCAGTTCACCCTGCGTCAGGGTCATCTTTTTTATCACTTCCACCAATGTCATCTGTCTCATCAGACTGCCCCTTATCGGAAGCCCCACCCGAGCTCTCTGACGAATTCTCAGTGGTAAGCGTCTTGATGTCGTGAAACAGCTCAAAGATTTCCTTATCCAGCAACACGGCTATGACTTGTTGCGCATTCAAGGGAGCCGGATTGCTGCCCGAGACCCACGCTTCAACCTTGTCCTGATCGACGCCTAAGAGATGAGCAAGCTTTGGAACAGCCTGATCGGAGTGCCCATCCAGTTTTTCTCTCAAACTGGTTCCAGGAATTGCAATGGCATATCGACCATGATCCGTGTCGGTGGATGTACGGAACAAGCTTTCACCCGCAACCTGAATGCGTTTGAGTGCATTGGGGGCCATCAAACCGGAAACGACGCCCAAGAATGCCACGAAATAGGGGTTCAGACTATCTGTACCGTTCGGAGTTGCGCCAGCAGCCACAAGCACTCCTGCTTTGACCAGAATAAACACGGCAAAGGCTGCCAGGATGCCCAGAATTGGTCTGAAAATATAGTAGGACGGATGAGGATCCGGTTCACTATCGCTCAGAAAGCTTTGCGTCAAACTGATAAGACCGCCGAGCCCACCCATGATCAGAACAAGGAATAAGGTGACAAGAACTGGCTGTTTGGTCGAAAAATCGGGAAATAGACCACTATTCAATGAATGAAGCTTCATCGCCATGGCATAAGCCATCGTCACTTGTTCGCGACTGGGCTCATCATTCATCACACTTTTCAGCTTATCCTGCACCGCATCAAGTATGGATTGAGCACCACCCTTCTGACTAACCTCAATTACTTTTTGCAGATTATTGATCATCTCATTTCTAGTTTCCCTTTCATCATAGAGCGGGGAATAAACAGCCCGAAGCTGTTTCACTTTTTCTTCTATTTGCTCTGCAGTCAAAACATCTGTTGTATATTCTTTAGTATTCTCAAGTAGAAAGTCATATTTCAATGAAGGCCATACATAAGCCGTGTCATTTGCCTCCCGGACAGCCTTGAGCCCTTCATTACCAAGCGTTTGATCCATAAACCCGACATATTTTTCCATAGCAGTCTCAAATTTGGGGTCTTCCTCTATCCTTTCATCCATCAGTTTTTTGAGGTCATGCTGGTAAGTTGAGATATCAGCCCTTTCAGCCTGTGCTTCCAATTTCTCGGTATCCTGGACAATTTTCTCCAAAAGCCAAAAATAGACTGGAGCTTCTTTGGTTCCTAATGCCTGTAATTCTTGCTGAGTTTGATGGGTTGCCAGCAAGGAAGCGGAAAAATAAATCGCAGCAACATACAAAATGAATAGATAAGCCCCAGTAATGAACGGGTTTCTACTCGCCGAAAACCCTTCAAAAAAAGCCATAATATTAACCTCCGCCTCTTCAAAACATGAAGATGCTTTTCAAAAATTTGGTAATAAAACAAATTCCAGAATAAAGACTATGACAGGCAACCGAACCAGAGAACCATATCGGTTAAAGATTTCTGCTTTTTGGAAAGACAGGTCGATACGTCGCCGCAATTGGCTCACGGCAATATTGAACAAACCATTGAAAAAGAGCGGAAAAAGAAAATACAACCTTTAGCTTTATTTTTTGTGAATAACGTTGAAAAGTTGAATTTTCTTTCAACCTTCGAAGCCATTATCAAACACCTAACCTCCGCAAAGCCTCAATCCGCTCGACAAGTGCATTCCGTCGCTCGTCCAGATCGGCGCGGAGGCGGTCTATATGCTCCAGCTTTTCAGATAGGCGGTCGATGCCGTCTTCGCAGGGGCCCGCAGCGCCTTCGTCGCTTAGGCAATTACTCATGGCACGGACTTCGCGGGTGGAGAAGCCCGTGGCGATGAAGTCTCGGATGCGGCCAGCGCGGCGCAGATCAGCTTCGCTATAATGGCGATAGCCATTGTCTGAGCGGGAGACCTCCAGCAAGCCTTCTTTTTCATAATGGCGCAGCATGCGCTGGCTGATGCCCAAACGCTCGGCGGCTTCCTTGGCTTGCATGATATCTCCTCTTGATGCCAGTTTAGGCCGCCCTCTCCCCCTCCCAACCACCTGTCATGGTACCCTTATGGCGGTTGGGAGGGGGAGAGGGCTTGGCTGGGACCTCTTCTATAAGACATATATGGAAAGGCATCTTTGCCCGATCAAGGACGTTCTAAATCCGAAGTGACCAGCCGCCATCGACGGTGAGGATCTGGCCGGTCAGCCATTCATTCTCCGGGCTGCCAAGACCCAAGATCCAGGGCACGATATCGTCGGTCACACCACGTCGGCCCAGCGGGATTTCCGCCGCTTCCTGCGCTTCCACCTGTTGCGCCATCTCGGATGACAGCCCCATCATGCCGGTCAGAGCCCCACTTTTCACCGGCCCCGGCGCGATGGTATTGACACGAATGCCATCACCAGCCAGTTCCACAGCCCAGGATTGGGTCAGATGATCCAGCGCCGCTTTGGTGGCGGCATAATGGGCCAGCATGGGCGCAGCATTCCGCGCAACGGCCGTGCCGATATTGACGATGGCGCCTTTGCTCTCCTTCAAAGCCGCATGGCCTGCCTTGATCAGCAATGACGGCGCGGCAATATTGACCGTCGCCAGATTGGCCATGCTGTCCGCATCATAACCCGGCAATGGCATGACCTTACCCGCCCCTGAATTGTTGACGATCAGATCCAGCCGCCCCCAATGAGAGAGCGGCGCCTCAACGATACGCTCACCGCTGTCTGCATCTGCACTATCAATCTGCAATGCCTTGATGCCATCACTCTCGGTCGCGACCTCATCGAGCGTCTCAGCTGTGCGACCGGTGATCAGCACCTTTGCACCCTGCTCAGCCAATGCCAGTGCGGTTGCCTTGCCAATACCCGAACTGCCACCGGTGACAATCGCGACCCGATCCGTCCAAATGCTCTTCTGTGTCATATCCATCTCCTATGCATGAAGGCGTCAGACCTTCTTCAGCACAGGGATCTAGCAGATTGACACTAGTGTCAGGGTCAAGCCCTTTCAGAAGCCTGGTTGGGGATGAATGGCACCAAGAAGCGTTTGTCATGAACGAAACAAGGCACCTCTTTTGAGATAGGGGAAATTACGATAGTCTCGCCAAATAAAGCCTCTGCCTGCAGGAACTTGTCAATCATGGTGAATGGCGGTTGGAAATGGAATGTGCCTATGAAGATTTCGCCGGAACTGCAAAAAACTTTCCTGACCCTCGGTCGGGAAAAAACACTGTCCCCAAAGACCACCTTGCTTGCAGAAGGAGACATAAGCCGCCATGCCTATTTCATCCTATCAGGAAGCATTCGGCTTTGGCATAACAATGACGGCGCGGATACATCGGTAAAGTTCTTCCTGCCCGGCGAGTTATGTGCATCCCTTCAGAGCATGCATCTGGAAGAGCCAAGCAGATACGAACTGGAAGCAATCTCACCTTGCATCGTCCGCGCGATCACCAAGTCGGAACTTCATCAGAAAGCCACCGAAACACCGGGGTTGAATGACTATTTCAACTCGATCATGGTCCATTGTCTGGTCAATTATCAGGATCTTTTTGTAGATCGGATCGCAAAATCTCCTGAAGAGCGGTATCGGGCGCTGATCGAGGATGATCCGGAAATCCTCGAGGTCGTTCCCTTGCATTACATTGCCTCCTATCTCGGCATCACCCCGGTCTCACTCAGCAGAATTCGCAAAAAAGTGCGCTCGGCTAAACAAATGTAAAGGCGGCAGCTCGCTCCTCCATATAGGCTGAAACGAATAAGGATGCGGCGTTTTCTTCGAGCGCTGCATTTTTCTTTGTGGCTGCCATTTGTGCAGCTCGTCAATCAACAATGCGCCTGCGCGCTGCTGCAAGGGAACAGAGATAATGGCATCAAGAATATTGGTCGGGCGTTTGCTGATGGCATTCGGCATCATCGCGGGCTTCGTGAGCTTTTGGTACACATTGGAATACACCTGGACACCAGAATTTCAGGCGACAAATCTTCCAGAAGGTCCCACCCATTCAAACTATCACGCCTTTCGCGAAGCCATGCTTGCCTTTGCAGTCAATCTGCTATTGATCTGGGTCGCAATCAAAGGGACCAATATCACGCGCGAGACCTGGCTCATCACGACTTTCATGGCCATATTCTATTATCTTGGATGGTGGGCAGCCTGGCCGATCTGGGGCTATCACGCACCCAATATGATTGCAGAGACCAATCACCTGATCGGCACGATTGGGGGCATGGGAGGCCTGCTGCTATTGCGTTGGCGCGAAAGCACCTGAGGAACAGGACCCGATAGAGCGATCCATTTGGACATTCGCTCCAGTATAAGCAAATGGAAATCAAAAAGAGCAAGGAAGTCAGAGATGAGCCAAGGCATTGCATTGTCCTGCAAAGACCCGGCAGCCAGCAAACTGACTGTCGTCGAATTTGCACGGACGCCACCAAAGCCAGACGAGGTGGAAGTCTGTGTCAAGGCCGCATCCGTCAATCCGATTGATGTGCATCGGGCATCGGGGTACGGACGCAAATTATTGTCACTGCTGGGTGCGGGTAAATTCCCCATGGTGCTGGGAAATGATTTTGCCGGAACCATCTCTGCAGTCGGCAACAATATCAATTCCTTCAAGATCGGAGATCGGGTCTTCGGCGCAAGAAAACCCTCGCGCAACGGGACCCATGCAAGCCATATAACCTTGAAGGCTGATCCGGCAACGATTACGAAGGTACCAGATGGCCATGCGCTGAAATCCATCGCAGCCCTGCCCTATTGTTTCACAACCATGTGGCTGGCTGTGCGCGAAGCCGGTCTTACCAAACGCAACGCCAAGGATAAAAAGATCCTTGTTCACGGTGCAGCCGGCGGCCTTGGGTCACTGGCACTCCAGATGCTGTCCGATTGGGGGGGCGATGTGACAGCCATTGCATATCCAGCAGCCCATGAAACATGCCTTAGCCTTGGGGCAACGCACACAATTGATCTGACATCGACGCCATTTTCCGAGCTTAACCGATCATTTGATGCCACCTTGAATTTTGCAACCTGGGACCATGATCTTCAGCTTCTTGGATGTTTGAAGAAAGGTGCCATGGGACACGCAACCACAGTACATCCCATGGTGCGAACGTTCGACGAAAACGGGTTGATTGGTGGAGCAGCCAAAACATTATGGCGCAAACGGAGCCACCAAAATGCATTACCATCAGGCGTCGACAAATACAGCTGGACAATCTTCCAGCCAAATCGATATACCCTCACCGAACTCACCCGCCTTTTGAAGCTGGATCGGGCAAAGCTGGAGATTGGTCTTGAAGTCCCCTTGCAGGATGGAGAAAAAGCCTTCGATCATATCAGAAAGGGGCAAGCCGGGCGGGCAATCATAGTGCCCTGATGGTCAGACGGCTGCTCTTACTACATCGGCACTGGCTACCAGTAAGCCAGTGCCTGCTGCCTCACCAAACACAAGTTATGACGGAAATTTTCAAAAACGCCATGCCTCAATTCTATGTTTGAAATCCACAGTCCCTCTTGGCACCCCACCTCACTATGCTATCAATAGCAAAGCCATGATATCGTCATGCCCCGCCCTGTGATCCTTGCTGGATCGACCTCACCTTGAAGGACCGTCCATGACCTATAAGTCAGCCCAAAGCCTTGGCGTGCGTAGCAATCTTCTTGTCGCGCAAGGCGTGAGCATCACCGAGCAGCAGGAGGACCGCATCATCCTGCGCATGCCGGATGAGCCCTATAATTGGGGTGGCAACATGCTCTATTTCAAAGGCGATGAGATCAGGGCTGAGGAGCATGTCGCCCGCTTCAAGCAAGACTTCCCGACCATGGCCCATATTGCCCTGTCATGGGATGTGAGCGACATGACAATCGGGCCAGACCATAAGGGCCTGAGCGATCTTGGCTTCGAGCTGGAACAATTGGACATTCTCACCCTCACCGGCTCGCTGAACCGATCCGAGGCACCGAAAGGCATCATCATTCGCCCGGTGACAAGCGAAACCGATTGGGAACAAGTCATCCAATTGCAGCTCGATGTCGGCGAGGAGCAAGGCTATGAACGCTCATCCTTTGAGCATTTCATCCGTGGGCGTTTTCTGGCACGACGAAAACAGATCCAGGATGGCTGGGCCATCTGGCTTGGGGCCTTTGACGGTGATCTGCTGGTTGCAGATCTTGGCATCTATGCCGATAAAGTGGTCGCCAGATTTCAGGATGTCGAAACCCGTAAAAGCCACCGCAAGAAAGGCATCTGCGCAGCATTGGTCACGGCTGGCATCGACTGGGCCAAATCAAAAGCACCAGACACCATCCCCGTTCTGCAGGCCCTCAGCGATGGCCCCGCTGGCCGCGTCTATCGCCGTTGCGGATTTGCGCATCAGGAAACCCAGGTCCTCGCCATCCTGCCACCGCAAGGCATGTATGAGCGCCCCGAGGAGTGAGCAAAGCACCCCTCACCTCTGGACCCCTAATGCTCCGCTCAGATGATCCACCAGCAGGCGCACTTTGGGCGAGAGGTTACGATTGTGCGGATAGAGGGCCCAGATGCCCTCATCCGGGGCGCGGTAGGCGTCGAGCATGGAGACCAGCTGCCCGGTGGCCAAGGCTTCCTGCACATAATAGTCGGGCAATTGGATGATACCGATGCCCTTGATGGCGGCATCCACGAGCGACGAGCCGCTATTGCAGCGTAAATTCCCGCTCACCCGGATATGACGCAGCTTACCCCTTTCCTGAAATTTCCAGAAATCCAGCGTGCCCAGCAGACAATTATGTTTGTCCAAATCTGACAGACTATTGGGCCTACCATGCTCCGCCAGATAATCGGGCGAGGCACAGACATGGTGAGAGCGAGACGCCAGCCGCCGTGCCATCATGGTGCTGTCTTCCAACTGGCCCAATCGAATGGCAAGGTCATAGCTCTCGGCTACCAGATCCAGAATGCGATTGGTCAGGGTCAGATTGACCTCCAGCTCGGGATAGCAGGCGACAAAGTCATTGATCAGCGGCGCGATGCGGTTCTCGCCAAAGGTCACCGGCGCGGTGAGATTGAGCTTGCCCTTCGGGCTCTGCTCCAGATCCAGCACCGCCCGTTCGGCTTCCATCAGACCATCCAGCACCTGCCGACAATGATTGTAATAGACCTGCCCGCTTTCGGTGATCGTGACCTTGCGCGTGGTGCGATAAAAGAGCTTGACCGACAGCCGTACTTCCAGCGCCCCGATCTGGCGACTGACCTGCGCGGTGGAAATGCCAAGCCGCTCACCGGCTGCGGTAAAGCTACCGCTTTCTGCCACGGCAACGAACTCTGACACCCCTTCCCAATTGGACATGGACAGGCCCCTCTCACTCTTCCTGTGCAAGTTACATTTTTACCAAATGGTAACAGTGATTTACATGATCATCAATTATCTTTCATCAGGAATAGTTTACATCTATTAGGATCGACCAAATTTGCGTAAATTTTGGACCCTGATTTAAAAGTCCTGCGCCAAGCCCTCTCTCCCACCCAAACCACCCGTCATGGTACCCACTTGGTACATTCGGGGGCGGCCGGGAGGGCAGAGAGCTGGCGATGCAGCCTACAGCACGTTCCCGAAAAGTTGCAGACTTTTCGGATAAGAACTCGCTCTCAATAGTCTCAATCAGAGACTTTTAAGTCGGGCATTTAGCAAGAGCAAAGCGAACCTGATGACCGACATGATCAAATCCAGGGCAGCCATCGCATGGGCTGCCGGCAAGCCTCTCTCCATTGAAGAGATCGACGTGATGCCACCCCAAAAAGGCGAAGTGCGCATCCGCATCATTGCCACCGGAGTCTGCCACACCGATGCTTTCACTTTGTCTGGCGATGACCCGGAAGGCATTTTCCCAGCCGTTCTAGGCCATGAGGGAGGCGGTATTGTGGAATCCATCGGTGAAGGCGTGACCAGCGTTGCCGTTGGCGATCATGTTATCCCGCTCTACACACCGGAATGCGGCGAATGCAAATTCTGCAAATCCGGAAAAACCAATCTCTGCCAGAAAATCCGCGAAACCCAGGGCAAGGGCCTTATGCCGGACGGCACCACCCGCTTCTTCAAGGATGGTGAGCCGATCTATCATTATATGGGCTGCTCGACCTTCTCCGAATATACCGTGCTGCCGGAAATTTCCCTGGCCAAGGTGAACCCGGAAGCCCCGCTGGAAGAAGTCTGCCTGCTCGGCTGTGGCGTCACCACCGGCATGGGTGCGGTGATGAACACCGCCAAGGTGGAAGAAGGCGACACTGTCGCCATTTTCGGCATTGGCGGCATTGGCCTCTCCGCCATCATTGGTGCAACCATGGCCAAGGCCAGCCGCATCATCGCCATCGACATCAATGAGAGCAAATTTGATCTGGCCCGCCAGCTCGGCGCCACCGATTGCATCAATCCAAAAGACCATGACAAGCCCATTCAGGAAGTCATTGTCGAGCTGACCGATGGCGGTGTCGACTATTCGTTCGAATGTATCGGCAATGTCGATGTCATGCGCTCGGCGCTGGAATGCTGCCACAAGGGCTGGGGCGAGTCCGTCATCATCGGCGTTGCCGGTGCAGGACAGGAAATCGCCACCCGTCCTTTCCAGCTGGTCACCGGCCGTGTGTGGCGCGGTTCCGCCTTTGGTGGCGTCAAGGGTCGTTCCGAGCTGCCCGATTATGTCGAGCGCTATCTGCAGGGCGAGTTCAAGCTCAATGATTTCATCACTCATACCATGGGGCTGGATGGCATCAATGACGCCTTCGATCTGATGCATGAAGGCAAGAGCATCCGCTCTGTCATTCATTATAATCAATAATTACGGGCAATGGTCACAGGGCAAGTGAGCCTCAGATGATTATTGATGACTAAAGGCCAGCGCACTCGGCAATCAGTTGCTCGAGCTGCGCTGGTTCGGTGCAATGGGCCGCATCCTTGTCGGCCGTGCGTTCAAAGCCAACCCTGAAACCATGCACCTTGAGGGAGAGTTGCTCGCTCTGCGCCCATTCTTGCGCATTTTGCGCGGTCTCGAGATCTGTTGCATGATCCCCGACATAGATGACGATGCCATCCTCCCCCATTCCGCTGCCAAGCAGTTCTTTTATGGCAAGAACCAGTCCGGTCGGATCCGGCTTCTGCGCGCTATAGGGCACATCCTGATAGCCAATGATCTTTGAGAAATAATGATCGCATTGCTCATCAATGAGGCAGTTCTGGATATTGTCTTTTGAATTCTGAGAGACGATGGCCTGCGGAACGGGATGTATTCTGTCAAAGACGGATCTCAGACCGGGAAAGACCGGCGTGCGCACCTGCATCTTCACCTGATAGTCGTGCCAGAGATCACCCGCCTCATCGATCCGCTCGCTGGCAATGCCAAAGCCTTCTGCATAGAGACTGCGCCAGTTACTATAGCGATTGAGAGCCGTCGTATAATCATCATAGCTACTCAGTGCAGCGATCAGACTGATATCCAGCCCCATGCCCTGACAGAACAGCTCCTTGGTGATCGCATAATTTTTCTGATTGCTGTCTGCAATCGTTCCATCGAAGTCCCAAATAACGGCTTTCAAACTCATCGAAACGCTCCATATCAGCCATGCCCATGCTGCCAAAAATGACGCTATCCAAGCAGCGAACCACTTTGACAAAGCTTAAACCCGGCAACATCCCATGCGCCAGCCATTGCTCAAGATCCTCACATCAAATGACCAGGCATTTCACAAAGAACTGCACCCTCTATCAATACTCATGATCTATGCCTTGGGATCAACAAACATCAGGTCCAGCGATGCATCGATCATCTGTCGGTGCTTCCTGGTTGAAATGGAAAACAGGCCCTTATGCAGGATCAGGCCATCCATCATTGCCACCAATGCACGCCCGGTGATCCCTGCATCCATATCTGATCGAAGCGCATCCGCCTTTTGCAGATGGGTAAGCTGCTCGGCATAATGCGCACCAAGCTGATCAAAGAAGCCAGCCACCTTTTTCACGAATGCATCCGAGGCAAAGCTTGGCCCCAGCACCTCGAAGAAGACCCGAATGAAAGCTGCATGCTCCTTGGAGATATCCAATGTCGCGCGCAATTGTTTTCGAAATTCCTCAAGGCTTGCGCAAGGCTTTTCACCAATGAAGTCCTCGGCCATTCTACCAAAAATCCGATCCACCAGCGCGATGGTCAAGGTTTCCTTGCTCTTGAAATAGAGATAGACCGTACCCTTCCCGAGACCGGATTGCCGGGCAATGGCATCCATGGTCGCGACATGAAACCCCACATCCGAATAGACAATCATGGCGGCATCCATAATCTTGTTTTTCATTTCTTCCTTATCGACAATCTTGGGCATGCGCACTTACCTTTTCGCCAAAACTCAGCTTGTCAGAACATTTAAACTGACTTGACAGTCATAATAAAATACCTATATGACCAACCAGTCAGTCATAATACAGCAATCACTCCTGACCACACAACCCTTCAGGCCTTAAATGGTTGATCGTGAAAGGATAGAAGATGAAATCAATATTGGTTGCAGGTGCCACCGGATATCTGGGGCGCCATATCGTCAAACATTATATGGATAAAGGCTTTCATGTGCGTGCTCTGGTCAGAGACGCAGCACGCGCAAAAGCATCAGGCCTCATGGCGTCGGATCTGTTCGAAGGCGAAGCCACACGCCCGCAAAGCTTGACCGGATTGATGAAGGATATCGACCTTGTCATCTCGGCCCTTGGCATCACCCGCCAACGGGACAATCTCAGCTATCGCGACGTTGATTTTCAGGCAAATGACAACCTGCTGACCCTGGCATTGGAGGCAAATGTCGAACATTTTGCCTATGTCCATGTGCTGCATGCCAAAGCCATGAAGGGCGTACCAATGGTCGACGCCAAGCAGGCCTTTGCCGAAAAACTTCAGGCAGCTCCTATTCGCTCAACCCTGATCTGCCCCAGCGGCTTCTTTTCCGATATGGCCGATTTCTACGCCATGTCCAAGTCTGGTCGCATTTGGTTGTTCGGCGATGGATCACACAAACTGAACCCAATCGACGGCAAAGACCTCGCAGTCGCACTCGCCGATGCCATCGCACAAAAGAAAGACATGAGCGAAATCGGTGGACCTGATATCTTCTCTCAACGCGACATCGCCGAGCTGGCATTCGCCATCCAATCCAAGCCCACCAAAATCACCTATTTGCCCGATAGTTTACGCAAACTGGCTCTATGGCTGCTGCCTTGGGTGACACCCAAACATATCCATGGCCCGGCGCTGATGTTCCTCACCGCATTCGGCATGGATATGGTCGGAAAACCCCATGGTTCCAAAACCCTGACCAGTCATTTCAAGGAACTGGCCGAGCAGGACAAGATTGCCTCTTCTAACGGGGTAGACTAATGACGCCATCCCTGTGCAAGACTGCGCGATAAAGATAGAGCGCACTGAGCACGGCATAGATGAGGATCGGCAACAGCAGCGCGGTTTGCGCAGCATTGACATAGGTGAGCTGAGATGTATCTACGCCAAGATGAGAGAAGAAAATCTGCCCGATCACTGCAATACTCAAAGCAATGCCGATCTGTTGAAACGTCTGCAAAATACCCGAACCTGCCCCTGCATCACTGTTGGCAACACGGGACAAGGTGACCTGAAAAAGAGCAACGATTGTGGTTCCCATCCCAGTCCCGATAAGAACAAATGGCCCTACCAACGCCGCGCTGTTCAAGGCACCCCCTACGCCGGATAAAACCGAATAGAGCCAAATCATTCCCAGCAACAAAGACAAGGCCCCCGTGCCGATACGTGCATCAAACCAGCGAGGCCCAAGCCTGCCGGTCAGCAAGGATGCCACCATCGCACTGGCTGGATGTGGCACCAAGGCAAGGCCTGTTTCAGCGGCTGAATAATCCAATCCCGACTGCAATAAAATAGCCATCATGACAAAGACACCCGCAATTCCGGCGGAAAAGGCCGTCACCGCCGCCAGTCCAGAGACAAAAAAACCATCTGCCATCAGATTGACTGGCAAGGTTTGCACCCTGCCCTGCCCCTCAAGCTGCTTTTGCCTCTGCACAAACCAGACCGCAAGCCCAGCAGAGCACAGCATCAAGCCAATCATCCAGACAGGCCATCCATAGCTACTTCCCTCGATAAGCGGAAAGATCAGGCCAATGATAATGAATGCGAAGAGAACAGTCCCAAACCAGTCGGGGGAGATACGGTTTGTTGCCCGAACTTTGGGAACCAGAAACAATGCTCCAATCATGGCCACAAAACCAAGAGGGATATTGATCAGAAAGATCAGTCGCCAGCCAAGATCAAGCAAATTGGCTGATATCAAAAACCCACCCACAAGTGGCCCAGCCACAGCACCAAGCGCACTGATCATGCCATAGAATCCGATTGCCTTGCCCTTGCTCTCTGCCGGGAAAGTCGCATGAATGATCGCCAGCACTTGCGGCACCATCATAGCCGAGGCAAAGCCTTGCAAGACACGATAGGCAATCAAAAGTTCTATGCTTGAGGCAAAGCCGCACGCAGCTGAGCTGATCAGAAAAACCACCAATCCCCAAAGGAACATGCGATCCCGCCCGAACAGATCACCAAAACGTCCAAAGGGGAGCAGCCCTGCCGCAAAGCTCACAATGTAAACGACCATGATCCACTGCAATTGGGCTGAGCTCGCATTCAGCGTATGTTGAATTTCCGGCAACGCCAAATTCACGATGGTTGCGTCGAGCAAATTCATGAAAGCCGCCAGAAACAAGACCGAAGCCATGAGCCAGGGAGCCTTCTGCGCACCAGATTTCGCCATGGATGAGATCATCATACACCTGCTGAATTTATAATGACATTTCACGTTACTTATAAAGTAACGTAATTTCTTGTGTCAATATCTCGTGCTTTCATTTGTTGCATATACGCTGCTGCGCTAGACTGCGTGGGAGAAAGGGCGCTCAATGAGAACCGACAACAGACTCCCCCGCGTACTCCATGTGTTGCTGCATCTTGAGGACAACAAAGACCCCATGACATCAGACCAGATCGGCCAGATGCTTGGCATGAATGCCTCCTTGGTGCGCAGAACAATGGCGGGCTTGCGAGATGCCGGATTTCTAAGCTCCACAAAGGGCCATGGCGGAGGCTGGTATCTGGTAAGACCGTTGAAAGAGATCACCCTGGCACAGGTTTATGACGCATTGGGGCAGCCAAGATTGTTTGCCATCGGACAGTCGGATGACACGCCGACCTGCTTACTGGAGCGCGCCGCCAACAAGGCCACGAAAAACGCGCTAACTGCTGCACAAGAAGTATTCACTACCACATTGGAGCAGACCAGCGTCGCAGATATCGTCGATGGTGTCCGTGATCAGATAGACCAGTTTCAGCCTCCCAATGCCAACGATAATGAGACATGCTGAGCACTTGCGCACTGTTTTAACGGGCATCAAGAATAGACCTTAATGCCCGCCATCCCGTTTTTTAGAGGCAGCGCTGACGAGTGCAACCTTATATTACTAATTCACTCCCCTATCGGCTTCTCATTCAGCGGCTGCAGATCGGGCATCAGGTTGAGACCCTCATCAATATTGGGAAGCGCTGGCTCAGTAGTGTCCGGAGCAGGCAAGGCATCCTGAAGGTCAGGCAATTGAGGTAAGCCCGGCAATCCTTTTGGCAGAGCATCTTGTCCAAGCACGTCCTTTAACTTTTCAGCGGAGCGACGGGCACGCTCTTGCAGTTCAAGAAATTTGCCCTGCAATTCATTATTGGCCGCATTCACTCGTTTATGTTCAGCTCGTATTATCTTTTCCGCTTCACTGCGAAGCATCAATTTGGGTTCGCTCGTGGCAACGTCATGCAGATAAACATATTTGCGCTGAATGCTTTCGGTATAGTCTGTTGCTGCTTTTTGCGTAGCAAAGACGGACCTCTTTCCCTGAAATTCGACAGCAATTCGAGCTGGCCCATTGGGATTGAATATGAATTCCTGATGCAGAACAACGTTCAGAAGCGAATATCGGGGAAATTGGGGTAGCCCGAGATCCTGAGGTAGTCCCAAATTTCCCGGTTTTTCATCATCCGGTCTGATACGCAAAATGTGATTGCTTGCTCCCGGTTCATAGCCAGTCCAGCCATTGCGCTCTATCCGAACCAATTGCGGTGGGGTTTTGGTGTTGCTGTCCAGCAATCCATAAGGCTCGCGCCGGTCCAGCTCGATGGACAATTTGACCTGTCTTGTATCCTCTGGCAATTGGGCATGATCAACATAAAAAATCCACTCCCGGTGGGGTAAATTCTCAGCCTTTCCAGCCGAGAAACCCATCCCATCAGCCTTGAGCACAGGGGGCCATAACAGGGGGCGGGAAAATCTCAGTTTGATCTGATAGCGGCCAAACTGATCGAACTCCTCCCGCGAGAAAGCATTGTCGGCCAGCACCTTATACTCGCGGGCTTGCGGGCCTTGCGCCAGCAATGTCTCGACGCTTTTCTTGAAAGTCTTCTTGGCGGCCAGCTCATCCTGCATGGCATTGCGCACATTCAGGATCTTGAAATATTCAGCCTTGAAGACCCCGGCCTTTGCCCCGGCAACAATGGCATCCTTCTGCCAGTCCTCGACCAAAAGATCGGTGATCATTTGATTGGCCACCTTCACCGTCGTACTGGCAATGGCAAGACCTGCTGCATTCATGCCCTTGACCTGTTCGGCGCTGAGCGCACTCAATTGGTTTGTGGCCACAGCTCGACCCAATTGGGCAGCATAGCGGGCATCATCAAACCCGCCATTGGTGATGACACTTTCCAGCACATCCGCAACCACAATGCCTTGAGCACCTGACAATTCGATATAATCCCCCAGAAAATATTCATTATCTCCCAGTCCGGACGCAATATTCTTGGCCGGAAGAGAGACAAAATAGACTTCCTTCGCGGTTCTCCTGACTGCCGCTTGGAACTGCTCTTGCTTGAAGCGATAAAATCGCTTGATCGCGTCAGAAGACAGCTTCACATAAGGATCATTCATGGCCTTGGCCGAAGCCTCCAGCACACGCGAAGAGAGCTCACGCACAGCCTTTGGCGCTTGACTGACGGCACCACCAATGGCCGCCCGGGCCGCCTTGGTCAGCGGATCCACATAATTGGGTGTTGTGACCACTTTCTTGGAAAGCGACGTCGCAACCGACTCCACTACATTGGGAGCATATTGCACGGCGGACAGACCGCCAGAGGCCAGAATGCCAATGGCCATGAAGCTCATTTCTACGCCAAGATTGACCCATTGCGCATTGACCTTGAGCTGCGCGATCGAATTGTCCAGATCAAAAGAGATATTGGCCTCTTTCCGCCATTTGGTCCCCAGCTCATTGACCAGCTTGGTGGCATCATCGATCTGGAATTCCAGCGACAGCATATCCTCATCCAGCCGCTTCAAGACATCTTTATAGGCTTTCATGCGGATGTCGGGCGGGATCTCTCCCTTGGCCACTTCAACGGCCTTGCTGTCCTTCAGTTCAACCACATACCAGGGCTTGTCATCAAAATGGACATCAATCTTGTCCAATTGCACGGGCCCGCTATTCAGAAGCTCTACCAGATAATCATAATTGGCGTCATTCACCCGCTCTGCGGCGATGGCCTTTTCACCGGCAAAGGTCATATCCGTCTTGGCAATGGCGCTGGCGGCAATGGCGTTCTTCAGCTTGCCCTGAGCTTTGACCATCTCATCCCATTTGGGATGAAAGACAGAAATGGGCCGAACCTTTGTCCTCAGCTTGGCAAGAGCACTCTGATAATTTTGCGTCAGTTGATCGAGCTGCGCCTTGGCATTGCGTTTCTGCTCACCCGCCAGAGACAGGCGATATTTGATGGCATTTTTCTTGGCCTTCCGCACCTCGCGGCCGGTATCTTGCTTATCATTCGGAGCCCAGCTGTCCTCACGCTTCAGGATCTCCAGCGCCAGTTTGGCGGACTTGATCTGCTGATCGGCAAAGGCGGCAACGATCATGGTCAGGCCGATATGCCGTCGCAGATCACGCAAACGCTCATTGAGCAGATCTGCTTCCACCCCTTGCGAGGCACGCTTCTTGTCATAGAGCCGCCAATTATTCGTCCATTGCTTCATCAGCGATGCTGCAACACCCGGCGTCATGGCATCATAGTCTTTGATCTTCTGATCGGTTTCCTTCAGATAGGTCTTGGCCTTCAGCCATCGGTCCTCGGCCAGCTCGAAAGAACTTTTCTCAACAGGAGCCGCAGACAGACCGTTAACCAGATGAACGGCCACCAGGCTCGAGGCCATCAATAACTTCAAAGTTCGGCAAGACATGTGTCACCTACCCTCTAAATTTTATTGTTTGATCAAACGACCATCAAAATAATCAAGACGCGCCAAAGGCTTGCTCGCGTCTGCCCCGATCAGATCAAAACTGGGAGCACTGTCAGAATTGATCTGATTGACGCGCACATTTTCAAAATCCTGATCATGCGGTCCAACCACAAGAATGCCGTTTGATGTGACACTCAAAAGCATCAATTGCTCGCCCTGACTGGCCCCGCCCTGCCAGACGGTAAAGACATGCAATGTCTCCAGCCCATAATCTCCGTGGTCAATGGTGAGCGTATGTTGCAGATTGATGGATTGCATATCCGAGAAAGCTCGCAACCTGATGTCATTGACGCTCACATAAGGTGGCTGATCAAGGATATCGCCATTGGCAGTTTCCGTGGAGACACGGTTCTCCCAACTCACTTTGGGCAGGGTCTCGGCCATTGCATCAGAGAATGGCATCACCATTCCCAGCAGCAAGGCCGCCACAACAAAGAGGCCTTTACCCGGCAATGATTTCAATCCAATTCTCATGAACCCATCCCTTTTTGCCATCATGTGGAACCACGCGATCTTCGCTGATCGGGCTGCAGGAAAGCTCCCCCACCCCATAGACGATACCGATCCATTTGCCTTCTCGCCCGAACAGCCAGACCTTGTCGCCATTCTGCAATTCATCGAGCTTGGTATAATTGCTGCCCGGACCCGAGCGCACTGAGAGGAAACCATCACCATCAGCTTTCAGGCCCATGACCTGCCCCAATGCGCAAGTGTCCAGATCATCGCTGGCATATTCCATCACCGGCTTGTCCAGCTCATTGGCCCCTGCCGCCTGAAGAGCAGTAACAAAACCAAACATGGCCACGACCAGTCCAGCCAACAGGGCCAATCTTGAAAGATTGAATGTCATCATGGGACTGCCACCTCCAAAGTGGTTTTCTTGTTCGCTTGGATCTCGAAAGGCTTGGTATTGTATTTCTCGCCACTGGAGGTCAGAACACGCAGGAAATAGCGCCCCTTTGGCAAAGCGGTCGCAAAGGAGCTGCCCAGATTATAAAATGCCTGGCGTTTGCCATCACTTTCGCGAACATAGTCGATATTGCTGATCCGCTTGCCGCTTTTGCTTTTCACCTTGTGGTCAAGCACCCCGGCCTGCATATCAAAGACCGGTTTTGTCACCTCATTGGTCTTGATATCGAACGGGAAAATCTTGGTAGTCACCACCGTGCCACGGTTATAGCTCAGCATGGCTTTCACATAATAGCGACCCGGTTTGAGCGGCTTCTTCTTTTTGAATGTACCAAGCATGAAGCCGATATTATCGATGGTCCGTTTGGTTTTGGCGTCAGCTTCGGTTTTGAAGATCGCATAATCCATGAAGCGCCCCAGCGGCTTGCCACCCTCAGCCAGCACCGCTGACGGCTGAAAATACCCGACGCGCATATCGAAGTCATAGGTTGTTGTCTCACCCGGAAAAATCTCGATCTCGGTGCTTTCCTTGATCTGGTCATGGCTTGCCACGACCTTATATCGGCCAGCCGGAAGCCAGACCGGCTCCTTGGAAACAACGGCTTCATCAAGAGCTTTACCGGAAGCCTTGCCATTCTTCATCGGATGGAATTGATAGAAGATCGGATTGGCAGCAATCGTCTTTTCATCGGTCGCATAGGCAAACATGCTGGCGGCACCGCCTTTCAAATTGACCGCGCCGACCTGTTTGCCATCCTTGCCAATCACCAGCTCCGCATCGCGGACCAAAACGCTGCTTTTGTAGCGTGCTTTCACCTTGTAGGTGCCCGGTGCCAATTTCGGATGGCGCGGATATAACACACCAAGACCGTAATAAATCTGCTTACCCGTCTCTCCCTGAATGGTCCAGTTCACATCCAAAGGTTCGAGGCGCTTGCAGCTTTCACAAAGCTTGCCATACAACAGCAGCGCTGGCTTTGGCTTGGCAGGTGTGGCTGCAGGCACTGGCGGGGCCGGTTGCAGCGGAGCAGAGGGCTGACCACCACTAGCAATCTTCACACTCTCGTGCAGGGCTTTTTGCAGCTCGTTGGCGTTGTTTGCCCGAAAGAACTTACCACCGGATTTATCGGCAATACAGCGCAAGGCTTTGGATTCCGCATCCGTCAGATCAAAGCCGATAACATGCACTTCGGTGCCCGGATCATTTACCTCCCGCTTGTCGATATTGGCGCATGGATCACTGCCGCAGGTCTCCAGACCGTCGCTGACAAGAACCAGCGATGATTTCGGCTTTGGAAATTTGCCAAGATTTTTCAAAAGCAATTGCGCATGAGCCATGGTCAGAGACAGGCTGATCGGCGTCTTGCCCTGGGGCTTGATCGACTGCACCTTGCTGATCAGGCGTTTTCTGTCCACCTTGCCAGGCATCGACACCAGCTCGATATCCTGACAATCCTTTTTGCGCCGATGGCCATAAATCATCAGACCAACCGGCACTTTCGCATCCCAGTCAGAAATCAGATCCGTCATCACATCCTTGGCGATGGAAATTTTGGACTGGCCATTGATCTGACCCCACATGGAATTGGAGCCATCCAGCACAAACAAGACTTCATTGTTCGGCTGAACTTGTGCCCTGGCGCTGGACACATGACCAGCACCCAATGTCAAACAGATGGTCGCGATGGATGCTGCCACGGTGCGGACCGGCACCATGAAAGAATGGGCTTTGATAAACATTATCCCCCGGCGAGATCTTGAAGGTTTGAATTAAACGTCCTGAGCCAAGCCCACTCCCCCTGCATCCCACTCGTCATGATACCTCACAGGCAGGGCACAGATGGGAGAGGCAGGTGATGCGGGCCTAAAGCGTGTTCCCGAAAAGTTGCAGACTTTTAAATCGGGCGTCCAGACAAACCTCAAACAAAAAAACAGACATATTCATAATTACCCAAGTCTAAGCATAATCAGACCGGATAGTCGAAATCACATTCTCGTAAAAATACGCATATTAACAGACCTGCGCTTGTAAATGACCGGAAAAGACGCATAATTTCCGGAAATTTCCATTCTTTCCAATTGTAGACTTGACCCTTTTCCAGCATGGCCAATCCCTCAAACTCCAAGCAATCCACCAGCTATGAAGCTTTTGGTGCCTGCCTGACCAAACTGATACGCCAGCGTGGCTTTTCCTCAGATGAACAGCTGGTTCGAAAGGCCATGCAAGGCCAAAAGGAAGATGGTCCGAAGCTGACCATCCAGCGCCGCACCATCAGCAATTGGCGCAATGGCAAAAGCGCCCCTCGATCCAAGGATGATCCACGCTTTCAATTGGTGCTGGATGCGTTGAACTTATCCGAAGATCAGCAAGCGGAGCTGCTGAGCCTGCTGGAAAAGCCCTCAGTCACCACCTCACAAGAAGCCCAGCCACAGCCGCAAAAACCAAAGCTGTCTGGCCGTCAAAAAAGCATGATGATCGGTGCCGCCATTCTTGGCCTTGGCTTGGTACTGGGCATACCTTTTCTCTATTCCGACGATGTGCCCACCTATTTGTCCGAAATCCCAGAAGACGAGCTGCGCCTGTCTGAAAGCGGTTTCGTGCTACCTGCATCAGACAAACGGGCAATCGAAGAAAAGGATCTGATTTCACTCACCGGCTGGGAGCTCTATATCGCCCGCAACGAGATCTTCGCTCGCAAGGGTCGTCCCTTCGTCAAGGACACTTCCATGTGCCTGCAGCGGCATTTTGACAGCTGGGCCAAAAGCGCTGACAAGGCAAATGGCTGGTATAAGAAACAAGCTGGCGGCCTTTCCTTGAGCGATCTGGAGCATCGCAACACCGAAACCATCCGCACCTATGAATGCACCCAGCGTGGCGGCCAAATGACCTGCACCGGCAAATTGACTCCATGCCGTTAGGCTCAGGATGGGCAACGCCTCACCCATCCATCACCAGATTAAGGGTCTGATCGGACAGGCCTATACGGGCCTGAACACCCCAGTCAAAATGCAGAAAGTCCTGTTCGATACCATCGGCAAAGATGGTGCCGCCATCATTCATGCGCGAGACCAGAGCGACACCCCCCTGTCCATCCACTTCCCCAAAGGCCAGATCATTACCTGTTGTGCTACTTGGCCAGGGTTCACGGGTAAAATAGACCGCCCGCTGGTCTTCTGGCGCTATGCTGATGGTTCGATGGGTCGCAGTCAGGATCGATTTCGCCCACCCCGTCAGACCGGTGCCAGTAGAGACAATCACACCTGAGGAAGATTGATATTCTTCCCTGCCATCAAACTGCATGAGATAGCGCGCAGACTGATGCGATTGATGCCCGATAAACAATTCATTCAGCGCAACAAGCGACTGCCCATTATCAAGCTTTGCTTCCACCATGGCCCGATGCTGCAGACCAATGTCCTGATGGGCCACTTTGGGCAACAGGCTCTTTAATCGTTCCACACCAAGCGAAGTCAAGATGCCCTCACTCTCACCGGGGGCTGGTGTAACTCCTATCACCGGTTGACCAGACAGATATTTGGCAAGATTGGCGACCAGTCCATCCTGTCCGATTGCAATCACAATATCACGCTGCGAAAACAGAAATCGGTCCAGGTCATCTCGCATGATATGAGTGATCGTCCATTCCTCCGGTACCGCTTGTTTGGCAGCGGTCAATGCCGCTACCAATTGCTCGCTTTGCTGTTCCAATCTGGCAAGGTTCTGTCCTCTCTGTTTGAGAAAGAACTCCGCCTGCCCTCGTGTGCCATGCAACGCCAAAAAGCGTTCGAACTCGGAAGGCCGCGTGACCAGAACAACACGGGGGGCCAGACTGGTCATGACTTTGCTCGCATGTCTTTAGGAACGGCATCCTTGCTCAGCAAGCCACCAAACTGGCCAATCAGTCCGGCCAGCATATCGGGTGTCACCGTCAGATTGTCGATGGTCTTCACGCTGCCTGCAAATTCCTGAGCAGCCATGGCCATAAGCACATCAGAGGGGACATCACCAAAGATCTGCATGCGCGCGCCTTCCGCCTCCACCTTGGCCATTTCCACCGCCCGAATGCTCTGAGCTTCAGCCTCGGCCAAAACGGTCTTCATCTCTGCATCAGCCAGAGCACTGACCTTTCGAGTAGCAGTGCTAGCCTCCACCCGGAAACGCTCATTGGCACTTTCCCTGTCAATCAGATCCTTTTGCTGGGCAGCCAATTCAATCTGGTTGGTCAGTTCGTTCTCGGCGATGGCTCTTTCCTTCTCCACTGCTAGCGCTCGCCGGGCAAAAGAGGCCTCATCAGCTTGTTGCTGAAGGCTTTCATAGGTGGGCGCTTGCAGTGCACGGGCCAGTTCACTGCTTGGGGCAAGGCTGGATATGGTCACGCTTACCGCTTCGAGACCGATCTTGAGCAGACTTTGTTCATTGACCAGACTATTTGCCACCATCTCTTGTAAAGGCGCAATACCGGCACTTAGCAGCGCCCGCACGCCCTGCTCTTGCAAGTAGGCAAAGATCGCTTGCCGCGCCAAGCCCATCAGCACGGCCTCGATCTGATCAAGAGGCCTGCGCGTGGGTAAGCCCTTTTTCAAATCAATGGTGAAGTCGACCCGGTCACCCAATATTTGCGGGTCCAGAACCCGCCAAACAACAGTACCCTGCACAGTCAATTCCTGAAAGTCCTCAGACTGCCCCCTGAGTATGAACGGCATGTGCCGGTCATCAAGCGGCACCTCGGTGATGGATGCACCATCGGGAGCAAACCAGAAAGCCAGACCCCGACCATCCTGAACCCGCTGTCCATTGCGGAAATACTGGATGTAGGAAGATGCATCTGCGCGCAATTGTCTTACAAACGGATAGGTCTTGATCTGTGCCATTGTCTTACTCCTTGGCAAATTGTCACCCACATCAGGACTTTGCTCTTGTCGATGCATTATCCCAATGTTAGTGTCACAGCAACACTAACTTAATTGGTGTTGAAATAACACTATCTAGTTTGCGTTGTCAATACACTTACTCGAAAAGCAGCTATCATGAGCTATACCTACGCCTATCCTCACCCTGCGGTAACGACAGACATCGTTGTTTTTACAGTAGAAAATAACAAATTGAGGGTTCTCCTCATCCAACGAAAACTCGATCCTCATCAGGGGAATTGGGCCTTGCCGGGAGGATTTCTGGATATTGATGAGAGCATCGACACCTGCGCCGCAAGAGAGTTGAAAGAGGAAACAGGGCTTGAAGATATCTTCCTCGAACAGCTCTACACCTTTGGCGCACCTGATCGCGACCCTCGCGAACGCGTTATAAGCATCGCCTATTATGCCCTGATGCCACTGCAAGGCGTGGAGCTGAAATCGGGATCGGATGCTGCAGATGCCAGATGGTTTGATATTGATGCCTTGCCCAAATTGGCCTTCGACCACGACGAGATCATAAAGCTTGCCCGCGAACGGCTTACCGCCAAAATGGACTATTCCACGCTCGGCCTCATGTTCATGCCGCAAAGCTTTACCTTGTCCGAAGTGCAATCTCTTTATGAAATTGTCTCGGGACAGGAGCGAGACAAGCGCAATTTTCGCAAATGGCTGCTCGGGCTTGAATGCCTGATCGAGACAGGCGAAAAGAAGTCTGTCGGAGCCCACCGCCCGGCCATGCTCTATCGCCTCAAAGATCCTGACAATCTAATCATCACCAAATGATGTAACTACGGCTCCAAGACCCCAAAGTTGCCGCAAAGATCGGACAGACTGCCTTCTTAATTCTTCCCCTCGTTGATATGAGAGCATGAAGGTTTAGAACAATGTCTGTATTGATAAGATCAACCCTTCTGGTGATGGCAGCCAGCTTGTCATTATTTGCGGGCGCGGGTGCTACCCTTGCCGACCCTGCCGAAGCCGTGACTGCACTGAATGTGCGTACTGGCCCCGGAGCAAGATTTCACAGAATAGCAACCTTGGGCCCGGGCGAGCCGGTCCATATCAGAGAATGCGTGCGCAATGGCTGGTGCGAAATCAATTTCCGCCATCGCATCGGTTGGGTGTCCGGCCGATATCTGGATGTCTATGACGAAGAGCCCATCTATGTCGCGCCCCCTCCCCCTCGTCGCACCGTCATCATTGAGGTGCCCGAAGAGGACTATTATGATGAGTCGGACGAAGTCATCGTGATCCAACGATCTGAACCGGATGTCATCATCACAAATCCCGACATCTATGATGATGACGACCCACTGATCGTCACTCTCGACGATTAATACCTCATCTGCAAAATCAATATGGTAGGGCTTTGGGAAAGTCCCACCATATCTATAAGCCAGCATAATACCACCACCTCGAAAGCTGCATATTTCCAATGGTCATCATCGGATGAAGAAGAATATTGTCCTTTCTTTTCCAGCCGATCATTTGATGATCCAAAATCCATATTTCTGGATCAAACTTTCTACCCCGGCTCGAGCATCTGCTCCATTGTTCAAGCATCTTGCAAGGAATGATCGAGACCATGTCTTGCTGTCTGCCATTTCAATGAAATTCATGAGATTGAACAGCCAGACCATGCACGAAATCTCGATCCTTCCTTGATCTCCAAACCTGATGCAGCGCCCTCGCTCATCCCTCAATCCCGGAAAAATCAAGATGAAGATATTGGAAATTCAAGCATCGGCCCGTTCCGAAGGCTCCATCACCCGCGCCCTGACACAAAAGATGATTGCACAACTGACCACGGCCCATAAAACCGAGGTGCTTACCCGCAATCTGGCCGAGGGCATCCCCTTTGTAACCAATGACTGGATCAACAATGATGATCTGGCACGAAAAACAAGCAACACTTTGATTGACGAGTTGGAATGGGCTGATAGTCTCGTTATCGGCCTGCCAATTTACAATTTCGGAATGCCAGCCAGTTTCAAGGCCTGGTTTGATCAGATTGCCATGGCGGGGCGCACGTTCCAATATAAAGACGGCTGGCCTGTTGGCAAACTCAAGGACAGGCCTACCTGGGTCATCATTGCCTCCGACGGCGTCCCTGTGGGCTCAGAATATGACTTTGCCACCCCCTGGTTACAAACCGCCTTCAAGATGGTGGGTATCAATGACATCCGTTTCATCAATGCCGACGGACATCTTCTGGATGATCAATGTATAAAACAGGCTGAGACCTTCATCAGCAATTTGCAGATCAGTTAGGACGTAAACTCATAAATATGGTGCATTCTCAAAGCGCTGCCGGGGCACAAACAGCCCCGGCAGCTTTCATCAATCTATCGCGTCACAAACCCGCCATTGACAAAGAAAGTCTGTCCGGTTGCCCAACCTGCCGCATCACTGGCAAGAAAGACAATCCAGGGGGTGATGTCCTCGACCTTTCCCAGTCGGTTGGTCACACTGGCACTGGCCAACCACGCTAGTGTTTCTTCTGTTTCAGCGTCTCTGAGAAATGGCGTATCCAATGGACCCGGACACACCGTATTCACCGTAATGCCTCTGGATCCCACCTCCTTTGCCAACGCTTTGGAGAAATCCTCCAAAGGTGCCTTGGAACCGGAATAGGCACTGTAATATCCGGTGAAAGCACCAAGCAAGCTGGTGCCAATATTGATGATGCGCCCATCATTGCTTACACGTTTGGCCGCTTCACGCATCAGAAAGAAGGCAGATTTGGTATTGAGTTGGAAGAGTGCATCATATTGTGCTTCACTCACCTCATGCATTGGTGCTTTATGCATCTTGCCTGCGTTATTCACCAGGATATCAAGAGCACCATAGTCGGCCTCAATATGATCAAATAACAACTCGACTTCCTTCAGCGACGTCAGATCAGCCTGTATCGAGGAAACCCGTCCACCAAAATCCCGAAGGCTTTGCTCCAGATTGGCAGCATCTTCCTTCGACGCATTGCTATGATAATGAATAATGACATCTGCACCTGCTTGCGCCAATGCTCTGGCAAAGCCCGCTCCCAGATTTCGGGATGCACCCGTAACAAGAGCGATTTTACCTTTCAAGGGATTTGCAAATATGCTCGCCTGCCCTGATGCAGACACAGGTATCTTGTTTGGCATTTCAGGCATGATCAGCCTTTCCAATCATGAAAATCAATAGGTGAATGAAAAGATCAGGCAGCAGCAAAGGCTCTGTCCAGAAGACCGGTTTCAGCATGCTGCTTGACGCTGGTGACCAATCCGCCATCCAGCGTCCAAACATGGGTGAACGGAACAGCAAATTCCTCATTTTCTGCCTTGACGCGTCCCATATAGCGACCAATGACAACAACCTTGTTTTTCTCTTCCAGGATCAAGTCACGCTCTACACGGAACTCACAAAACATGGGCATCAACTTTGCGAAAAAATTCTCATAGACATCCTTTGGTCCTTGATAGACCCCTGCACAGGGGAAACTCTCGCAAATAGAAAAACTGACAGTGTCAGCAAAAAGAGCGGGATCCCGTGTTTCATACCAGGCGATGACAAGCTCTGAAGAATTCATGATAATTCCTTTGAATGATTGAGAGACTTGTAGTATGTCATCGAAAAGATATGCGGAAAAATCGATTGTTATGCTCGGAGGTATTGATTTGAACGATATCAAAGGAATCGATCTCAATCTTCTCAAGGCATTCGTGGTGCTTTTGGAAGAGCGCAACGTCACCTATGCTGCTGATCGGCTGAGGCGAGGACAGTCGGCCACCAGCGGTATGTTGGCAAGACTTCGCGATATGCTGGGAGATGAGGTCCTTGTACGTTCCGGTCGCGATATGGTGCCGACACCGCGCGCTCAGGAATTGCTGCTGGAAATCAAACCAATGCTGGAGCGTCTGTCAGTCATCCTGAATCACGCTCCCTCTTTTGATCCTCGCAAGACAAAGCGACAATTTCGCATCGGTTTACCAGATGATCTGGAACTGGCACTTTTACCTTCGCTCTCAAATGCTATTGCAAAAGAAGCACCAAACGCCCAGATCCTTGTGAAATCCATCGACTATGAAACGGTTTGTGAAGCAATCGACAAGAATGAAATCGATCTTGCTGTCACCGTATATGAAGAACCACAAGAATCCTGGCATAGCATTGATATAGTAGGAGACACGCGTTTTGCCTGTGTTTTCGCGCCAGAAACCCTTCTGGCAGATCCGCAAGATCTGGAGGATTTTGTGCAGGCCCGTCATGCGCTTGTCTCTGTCGTCGGCGATGCCCAAGGCATTGTCGACATATCCTTGCAGCAGATATCCAGAATGCGCAAAATCAGTTTTGTGGTGCCGCATTTCATGGCCCTGCCCCCGCTCCTTCAGGCCATGGATCTGATTGCCACCGTTCCCGATTATGTGGCGGCCCGGTTTGTTCAGGATTTTGATCTCTCCATGTGTGCACCTCCTATCGATCTGCCACCCTACCCGATCAAGATGATGTGGCATCGCATACGCGAGCGCGACAATGCAGACATCTGGTTCCGCTCTCTTGTGAAACGAGAATTGAAACAGGTGTTATTGTCATGACCTCACATCAAGACAAACCGATGATCCATTCAGGACTTGAGAAATCGATGCAGGAAGGACAACAGCCATGACAGTCACCACGCTTCCTCAATATTGCGACGAAAACGTACTTCTGGTGCCGGACGGATTGTTTGGTCTTGCTGATGCCACACCTCTCATGGCCCATCGAAATTCTGGAATATTCCATAAGCTCATTTCACGGGAGATGACGGGAATAGAGTTTTTCACCAACATGCCCTGTCTGGCCTATGTCGTTCGAGGTGTGGAAACCTTCTATTCGGCAGATGATGAGGAATTTATCATTCATGCAGGGGATACGCTCCTGCTGCCACGTCATCATTATATGATTTCCGATTTCCATAGTACAGACGGTCCTTTGGAAGCATTCCTGTTCTGCTTCAGCGATGACGTCATCAAGGAATTCTTGAAGATAAAATCCGCTGCCGAGGTACGTTCTGGAAAAAGCTCCCCTGCCCTGTTCCGTGGATCGGTCAATCTCACCGCCTATATCAATGCATTGCCGCAGGTCTATGACACCTTCTCGTCAAGTGCAGCTCTGGTAAAGCTGAAATTGCTCGAACTTCTCATGTTGCTTGATCATCATGATACAGGACAATTGGTGGATTTCCTTGCAACGCAAAATGCATCACATACCCGGCGCAACATTCGTCAGATCATGCGCGAACATGCCATCAAGAATTTCACGGTATCAGATTTTGCCCGCCTGTCCGGACGTTCTCTCTCCACCTTCAAGCGCGACTTCAAACGAGATTTCGGCATATCGCCGAGCAGATGGATGCGAAATGCAAAACTTGAAGAAGCTCGTGAGTTGGTATTGGAAAGCCCCACCCCGATTCTGGAAATTGCCCAGCATGTCGGATATGCCGATGCCTCTCATTTCATCAAGGCCTTCAAGGCACGCTATGATGCAACTCCAAAGCAGCTGAGACGCAGTTTGGCAGAATAGACCGACAAAACCGCACTACACTCGAATTAGTGAGCCAAAATCACTATTTTTAATCTGCACTTTCTATGGGCCTCTCAAAAAACCGACAATACTGATCATCATCAAGACTTTGATAATCAGGAGATTTTTATGAGTATCTGGGTAACACTGGAAATGACCGTCAAAGAAGGTGCATTTGACAAGCTAAGCGAGTTTCTCAAGGCCAACTTGCCCAATGTTCGCGGTTTTGACGGAGCTTTGCAGGTCACACTTTATTATGATCAGGCGAGCCGTAGCTTCCTGCTCCAGGAGGAATGGTCCAGTCAGCAACATCATCAGGCCTATCTCAAGTTCATCGAAGAAAAAGGCGTGATGGGAACTCTGCTTTCTTTCATGGAAGGAGCACCAAAGGTTACCTATTACAACAGACTGGTGATGTAATGGCAGAGCACTTTGTTGCCACCCTGTCGCGCAGGAACCTGATGGTCGGGCTGTGCGCTATTCCTGCCAGTCTGACCCTGGCAAGGATGTCCTTTGCAAGCGCGCTTTCCTCCCCCAAAAGCGCGGTTCAGAACGGCCCCGTTCATCACATGATATCGCTTGAAGCAGGTTCGACCGAGACAAAACAGTTGCTGGCAACGTTACGCCGGCAACCAGATTGTCTGAGTGTCAAAGTTCTGCTTGGAGAGGACCAAAAAATCACCCTCTGGCAGGAATGGAGCCATTCCGACGCATGCACCGCTTTTTGGAGCGCTCAAAAGCAGGAAAACGCGGGCAATGTCCTGCAGCGACTGGCCCTGTAAACACCATGGTTGCCACGATTAAATTGAGCCATCTATATCCATATGACGCCAAGCAAGTCTGAACCGTCATCACGGATTTCAATCATCTGGCGACAGTTACGAAAGGCCTCCTGGCCTTTCGTAATTCGCTCAATATGTGATCCATCCTCAATCCATACCTTGTCTATGAATTCGCATCCCCTTTTGGCGGGGGTGTCCAGCCGCGCTCGGACCGCTCAGAGGCATCATCCCTGTCCGCTTTCATCAGCTCATAGAGAGTATCGGCATGGGCACGCATGGCATCGATATAGGATGCCGAGACCCCATCCTCATTCCAGCTTTGCCGCAGGCTTGCCACAGCATCCAGATCGTGTTCACGGAAAGTGCGCCCAGCCATTTCCGCCCGAAACGGATGATAACCCAGTGACACCAGCGCATTGCAGCCCATGGCAAGACCCGCTTCAAAAGTCTCACGCTCCACATGATGCGCTCCGGCATTTTCCAACTCATAAATATGATGGCGATCTCGAGCTCGGGCAAAGATCTTGATGTTCGGATAGGTCTTGGAGACATGCTCCACCATCTCCGTCTGCTTCTCGCGATCATCAAGTGCCGCAATGAACAGATCGGCCTTGTGCAACCCGGCGCTATGCAGCAGATCCGGTCGCGTGGCATCGCCATAATAGGCGCGAAAGCCGACCTTGGTCAGGTTCTCGATGGTCTCGGCATCATGATCGAGCACCGTCACCTTGAAACCATTGGTCACCAGAATACGGGTGATGATCTGCCCGACACGTCCCAACCCGGCAACCACCACTTCGCCCTGCTCATCAATGACATCTGCGTCCCTGTCGGCAGAGGTAACAGCGCGCGGTGCAATCACCCGCTCATAGAAGATGATCAGGGCTGGCGTGAACAGCATGGTCAACGCCACAACCAAAGTCATGGGCTTGGCGATGGAGGCATCCAGCACCCCGGCAGTCGTGGCAAAGCCAAACAGAACGAAGGCAAATTCGCCAGCCTGCGCCAAGGCCAGCGAGAACATCCAGCGGTCCGCCCCATACAGACCGAAGATGGTGCCCAAGACAAACAATAAAGCCGCCTTCACCACCATCAAACCCACAGCCAGACCGACCAGCCCAAGTGGGTTGGAGAAGAGCAATTGAAAATCAATACCTGCCCCAACAGTGATGAAGAAGAGCCCCAGCAACAGACCCTTGAAAGGCTCGATATCGGCTTCCAGCTCATGGCGATATTCGCTATCAGACAGCACCACCCCGGCCAGAAATGTACCAAGCGCCGGAGACAACCCGACATAATTCATGGCCAGTGCAATGCCTATCACCAGCATCAAAGCCGCAGCGGTAAAGATCTCCCGCAAGCGAGACTGAGCAATGAAGCGAAAAATCGGCCGAATGATGGTGCGCCCGCCAAGGATGATGGCAATGATCACACCCAGCACCGACAGCCCCTGCGCCCAGCCCGGCAAGCTATCGAACCAGGTCGGCGCGCCATCGGAACCGCCGCCGGCGGCATGGGCCACACCCAAACTGATGGCATCAAACAGCGGCGCAAAAGCGTCGCCATTGATCATCGGCCCTGCCTGCACCGCCAAAAGCGGCATCAAGGCCAGCATCGGGATCACGGCAATGTCTTGCGTCAGCAAAACCGAGAAGGCGCTATTGCCGCCAGTGCTGCTCATCCAGCCTTTTTCATTCAGTGTTTGCAGAACAATGGCCGTAGAAGACAACGCCAAAATCATGCCAAGCGCCAGCGCCACTTGCCAGCTCAGATCAAAAGCCAGAGCAATGCCAGCAAGGACAGCTGTCGTGCCCACCACCTGCAGGCCACCAAGCCCAAGCAATTGCGCGCGCATGCGCCACAGCACGGCGGGCTGCAATTCCAGCCCTACCAGAAACAACATCATCACCACGCCAAATTCGGCAAAATGCTGCAGATCGGCGGTCTCGCCCCCGACCAGACCAAGCACGGGTCCGATGGCGACACCGGCAATCAGATAGCCAAGCACAGAGCCAAGGCCCAGCTTGTTGGCCACAGGCACCGCAACCACGGCAGCCACCAGATAGACAAAAGCAGCGGCAAGCAATTCCATCAGGCATTCTCCATCTGCAGGGCTGGACGGGGCAGGATCTGATTGAGCGAGCGCGCAGATTTCGCCGCTTTCAGATCCAGCGTGCCATCACGAAGGCTGATCAGAAGATTTTGCCATTGCTGCATATGGCGTTTGTCGCTGCCCATCTCCCGCGCCCGGCCGGATGAGAAAAGCGCAAAGGGGGCCAGATAGGTCATCCGGCACAGATCGAAGCTTTTCTCAAACGGGATCAACAGAGTGCGGACATCCGCCCCATTGGCCCCTTTGGGCTGATAGGCCTCTTCCATCGCACCGCAACTGACAGCATTGAAGACATATTTGCCTTCCAGCGCATGGCTGTCATGCCCATAGGCAAACCCATATTCCAGAACCCTATCCTGCCATTCTTTCAGGATAGCGGGAGAGGAATACCAAAAAAGCGGATGCTGCAGGATGATCACATCATGGGCCAACAGACGGGACTGCTCCTTATCGACATCAATGCAAAGCTGCGGATAATCGGCATAGAGATCCACGCATGTAATGCCTCCCATCCTTTGCGCCAGTTCAAACATCGGTCGATTGATCTCGGACCGATCAAGACGGGGATGGGCCATATACAACAATATCTTCATGGTCGCGATCCTGCGCTAAAAGCCTTTCTCGTGATTTTTGATCAGCGCAAAAGGCTTTATCTTTTTTGAAACGAGTTCTTATCCGAAAAGTCTGCAGCTTTTCAGGAACGCGCTTTGGGTGGTTCAGACGGAGTGGTGCATTTGACAGTAAACCACATTATCGGCATTGTTTTTCAAAGATCAGCAACAATTTTTCAATTCCTGAACATGTCGCAAAAGCTGCCCAGCCCAATAGAAAAGCCTTCCCGATGAATATCCCATCATCGGAAAGGCTTTGATCTTTTTGGCCGCATCACCGGCCCTCTCCCCCTCCCAAACCACCCACGAGGGTACCATGACGGGTGGTTTGGGAGGGGGAGAGGGCTGGCCCGGAACTTTGAAAGCAGACCTTAGTGCCAAGCAAGACCTGGGAAGAGGATGAGCAATCCAACCGCCAGCATTTGCAACAGGATGAAAGGCAACAGCGAGCGGAAAATCTCACCAAGGCTGATATCGGGCGGTGCCACGCTTTTCAAATAGAATGCAGCGGGGCCGAAGGGTGGCGACAGGAAGCTGACCTGCATATTCATGGCAAACAACACACCAAACCAGATCGGATCATAGCCAAGGCTGGTCACGATGGGCACGAAGATCGGCATGGTCAGCAAGGCAACGCCAACCCAATCCAGGAACATGCCCAAAATGAACAAGATCAGCATCATGAACAGAATAACGATGGTCGGATTGTCCGAGATGCCGGTGATCAAGGCCTGAACGAAGCGAATACCGCCCATCAGGTTGAAGACGCCAACCAGAGCCGATGCGCCAATGCCGATCCAGACAATCATGGCAACCGTCGACAAGGTCTGACGGGCCGCACCCATCAAGAGGCCGAGCGAGAATTCGCGGCGCAGCATGGTGGAGAGCGCCACGCCCAGAACCCCGAGGGCGGAGGCTTCGGTCACGCTGGCAATGCCGCCATAGATCGATCCCAGAACAAAGATGACCACGAGAATGGGCAGAACCAGCCCTTTGAGAAGACGTAACTTCTCGGCACTTGGAATATCTTCCGGCTCACAAATGGGCGCAACAGAGGGATTGGTATAGGCACGTACCAGAATATAAACCGCATACATACTGGCCAGCATCAAGCCCGGCAGGAAGGATGCGGTGAACAGATCGCCAATGGAAACACTTGCCGTCAAACCATAAATGATCAGCACGATGGATGGCGGGATCATGGTGCCCAATGCGCCACCGGCGCAGCAAACGCCAATGGCCAGTCGCTTGTCATAGCCAAGCCGCAGCATTTGCGGCAGGGCGATCACGCCCAGCAAGACCACCTCGCCGCCAATAATGCCGGACATGGCGGCCAGAACCACTGCCACCAAGAGCGTCTGGATGGCAACACCACCGCGCAGCCGACCACCGATCAGGCGCATGGCGTCGAACAGGTCTTTCGCGATGCCGGAACGATCCAGAATAGCCGCCATCAGCACGAACATCGGCACCGAGACAAAGACAAATGAATTCACGAAGCTGAAAATGCGGCTGACAATCAGCGGAATGGCCATGGGACCAAACCAGCCAAGCGCGAAGATCAGCGCCACAAGCAGGGTCACAAATGCCAGCGGCATCCCGGTCAGCAGAAGCAACAGGAGCGATGCGAACATCAAAAGCGTCGCCGTTTCAATGCCCAGCGCCTTGAGGTCGGGTAACAGAGCGAGAAGGTCCATCATTTCCGTCTCAGATAATTGAAAGTGAGAATGAGAAATTGCACGGACATCACGATCAGGATGCCAAGCAAGGCAAGCTTCAGAAGACCCGGCGTTGGCGGATCCCAGGCAGAGCCTGATGTCTCAAGCCGAAAGTCACCGGCGGGGGTAAAGATGGCCCGCTGAACCACCAGCCATCCCGCCCAGGAAAAGAGCATCGAGGCAATGGCGCAGGCAAGAGAAATGACAATATTGAAGATGCGGCGGAGCTTCGGCGACAGCATGTCATAAATCAGCACGACGCGAATGTGCTTGTTCATGGCAACGCCATAGAGCCCGCCATAAACAAAGGTGATGGCCGTCAGGAAAATGACCGTCTCATGCGCCCAACTGGTCGGGGCATTGAAGCCATAGCGCATGATGACCTCATAGATCAGCGCCAGGGCAGACAGGATGATGGCGACCGCGAACACATTCCCCGTTCGGGCAACCCATCGCCCCAGAAATCCGGCTTCCGGAATGGGCTTTTGCTCGCGCTCGTCTCGCTCAGATGTCTCAGATGCGCCAAATTCGTCAGATGCGTCAGTCATTGGTCCGGCCTGTCAAGTTGCTGAACCGGCAACATAGCCGGTCCAGCTTTGGTTGGATCGCAATTTTGGATCTCAATTAAAGACCTCTCCCCCTTCCAAACCGCCCACATGGGCACGTTATCGGGTGGTTTGGGAGGGGGAGAGGGCCTGGCCAAGAAACTAGGCCAAGAGATTACTCTTTGAGCAAGCCTTGTTCGACGAGGTAAGTGGAGAGCACATCATAAACGCGCTGGGCATTTGCTGATTTTGCTGCAACCTTTGCCCACTGAGACTTGGCAATGGCACGGAATTTCGCGCGCTCTGCTGCGGACCAATTGTGAACGGTGATCTTCGGATTGGCATTGGCTTCTGCCACAGCCACCACATCACGCATGGCCAGCTGATTGGTCATGTCGCGCGCAAAATCACGAACGGACATTTCCAGAATGGCTTGCAGATCCGGAGACATCTTGTCCCAAGTGCCTTTGTTCATGGACACTTCGACCAGTGGCATGGAATGGAAGCCAGGATAGACCGGATGACCGGCCACATCATGCATGCCTTGCTTGTGGTTGGTGGAGAAGACGGTGTAGTCAGCCGCATCAATCACGCCTTTATCCAGAGAGGTGAACACCTCGGAGCCTGGCAGGTTCACAGGCGCAGCACCGGCTGCCTGAAACACATTCTGCACCAGACCTTCCGGCGCACGCATTTTCAGACCCTTCAGATCATCAACACCATCGAGCGGCACCTTGGAAATGAAGGCTTCCAGACCCGGAGTGGTCGCACCAATGAATTGCAAGCCATAAGGATTAAGCAGATCATTCATGAGCTGCTTGCCGCCACCATATTCGATGAAGTTCAGCATCTCGGATGGAGAGCCATAAGCCCCAACCGGGTTGGCGATCAGGCTGAAGGCCGCATCCTTACCAGCGAAGTAGGAGGTGTCAGTCACATGGCCATCAATGATGCCAGAGGCAACCGCATCCTGGGTCTCGGTATGTTTGACGATGGAGCCAACCGGCAGCATTTCAATGGTGACGCGGCCATTGGTCAGGGTACCAACCTGTTTGGCCCACTTCTGCTGCAGCTCGAAATTCGGGTTGCCTGATGGATCAGATGACTGAAATCTCAGGGCATAATCTGCTGCCATGGTGGCTGTCGACACACAGCTCAGGGCTGCTGCCATGACAAGGGATTTGATGAGTTTCATGATGGTATTCCTCCCAATAATTATTCATCTCATTTGCAGAATTTGGTCTGATTGATGGGCCAGCTCGGCCAACACCGAGGCGACAATGAGCTCCTGCGGCAGGCTTGCATCAATCGGAATATGCTTCTCCCCCTCACTTGGCGGCTCCAGATCGGCCAGTTGGCTTTCCAAAAGCTCAAGCGGCATGAAGTGATCCTTGCGGCCCGTCATGCGTTCGGCGATCAAGGACTTGGGCGCAGTCAAAAACACGAAGGTCGCTTCCGGCAATCCATCTCGCAAAATGGCGCGATAGGATTCTTTCAGCGCTGAACAGGCCACCACGATGGGTTGGCTTGGATGCGTCTGTTGCAAGGACTGGATCTCGTCGGAAATGCCGCGCAGCCATGGCCCGCGCATGTCATCACTCAGCGGAATGCCCTGCCGCATGGCTTCGATATTGTCCGGGGAATGAAACTCATCGGCCTCGACATAACGCCCCTCCAGACGCTCGGCCAAGGCTTTGGCCACGGACGTTTTGCCAACGCCGCAGACGCCCATCACGATGAGTATCAATGTTTGCTTTTCACGCATTCGTGGTCCCTTAGAGCGCATCCCCGAAAAGTGACTTCACTTTTCGGACAAGAATTCGCTTCAGCAAAGATTCAAGTTGAGGATGACCATAAATGATTGCGCAATCATTTTGCAACAAAAAAAGATTCTGATATAATTTCCCCTTAAATTACAGGATGTTTGATGCATGACTAAAGTGACATTGATTGATGTTGGACGGGAGGCTGGCGTTAGCGCAATCACGGTTTCCCGGGCGTTGCGCTCACCGGAAAAAGTCTCCGATTCTTTGCGCGCCAAGGTCGAAGCGGCTGTGCGTAAATTGGGATATGTGCCCAATCAATCGGCCTCGGCTCTGGCCTCCAGCGAGACCAATTCCATCGTTGTCATGATCCCGTCCATGTCGAACCATGTGTTCACCGACGTCTTGCGCGGCATTGAAGATGCCCTCAAAGACACCCGCATCACATTGCAGATCGGCAACACCGGCTATGACCCGCTGGAAGAAGAACGCATCCTGCGCTCCTTTTTGAACCCAGCCCCCAAAGGCGTCATTCTGGCGGGCATCGAACAAACGGACGAGACCCGATCCATGCTCGCCAATATCGGCGTGCCTGTGGTGCAAATCATGGATTTGAGCGATGCCCCCATCGGCAAGATTGTGGGCTTTTCGCATGAGAAAGCCGCCATGTCCGCCGTGCAGCATCTGCTCGATCAGGGCTATCAAAAAATCGGATTTCTGGGAGCGCAAATGGATCCGCGTTCACAAAAGCGTCTGGCAGGTTTCAAACGGACTTTGCAAAATGCGGACTTGCTGGATGAGCAAGCCATTGTGGTGACCAATCGCCCATCAGATGTGCGTACCGGCTCAAATCTCTATGGCAAGCTGATGCAGCAATATCCGGAATGCGACGCCATTTTCTGCAACAACGATGACATGGCCCTCGGCGTGCTGTTCGAATGCCAGCGGCGGGGCATCAACATCCCCCGCGATTTCGGCCTTTGCGGCTTCAACGATCTGGGCGTCACCGCCGAATGCGTGCCAACCATTTCCACGGTTCAAACCCCACTGTTCGAGATAGGCCAAACCGCAGGCACCATCCTGCTCAAAGGGCTGGAACAATATCCCGAAGACACAATAGATTTAGGCTTCGCCGTCGCCCCTCGCGAAAGCTCACGAAAGTGAGCTGCCTACAAACAGCACTCACGCATATTCGTGGCAGATCAGATCGGCTTCTTCGGGCTGAAGGGCCAGATTGAGCAAGGTGCAATAGCCGCCCTCGCCTTGGCTGTTGGCAGCGTTCTTGTGATAGCGGCAATCCTTACAAAGGCCAAAAGCGCGGCCTTCCCGGCGGCTGATCACATCGCGCAGGCTCTGGGTCAGCACCCCTTCCAACAGCTTACAATCCTCCGATGGCAAATTTTTGAGCGCCTCGATCAGATCAGACGGTTGCTGCACGAGCTCCCGGCCCGTTTGCGTCAATTCATAGGAAATGCTGCGCCGATCTTCCTGAGAGCGATGCTCTTCGACAAACCCCTTGCGCGCCAGGGTCTTGAGTGTTTGGGACATGGTGCCACGGGTGGTGCCCAGATAGTCGGCCACATGGCTGGGCGCATGGGAAAAGCGATTGGAACGAAGCAGATAATCCAGCGCTGACATCTGCGCAGGATTGACCTGATCACTCCAGCGTTCAGACGCAATCAGCCTCCCCAGCCGATCAATCAGCGCCAGAATTTGCCGAAATCTTTGGTCCTTGTCACTGGTTGAGCGCGTGGTCACGATTGGTCCTTTTTCCTTCTAATCCCCTCTTATAGCGAGTCGATATTATAAACGCAATAGTATCGAGTCGAAACTTTTTTCTTGATTTTAGTTTCGAGTCGATACTAAATAGAATGCATTCTTCCTCCCTCAAACTGTTTGGAGTATCGAAATGCCCATGAAATCTCTCTCCCTCGCCTTAGCTCTGCTTGCCGGATCCAGTCTTTCAGTCAGCGCTGGCGGACAAGGGGATCACTCCCATTCCCACGCCATCAATCAGAAAGGCGCGGTCACCTCCGATGCCGACACATCCAAAGTCGCCGCCTTTGACATTCTGGCCGCTCACGTCCATCGCAAGGGCCGGGTCGTGACCTTTCACATGACCACAAATGGCATTGCGGGTAGTGAAAAACCAACGCCCGCAGGCTCCCTTGGTGGTGCTCCTGTGCTGTCCTACGTCTGGCCAACGTCGCTTGATCCGTCCGCTGTGGGCTTCGAAGGCAAAACCGGCATTCTGGCGCTGGCCGCAACCAGTCATCCGGACTTTGACGACACCCCATTCATTGACGAAAATGGCGATGGTGATCTGACCAATGATGGCGAGCAATGGCATAGCCACTGGGTGGTGCTGACGCCCAATGAGGCCTGTGGCAAGAATGCCCTCTCCGTTCGCGACATCCCCGAAGGCCAGACACCAAAGATGCCGGCCACCTGGCCGGGCTTGCCGCTTTTCATCGACAGCCCCGGCTTCTCTCCCGTCTTTGACGGACCGGAAATCGCCATCAATGTCGCCTTTGCCGACAACAATGTACTGGACAATCTGTCCTATGACGGAGTGACGGCAGCGCTGCGCGTCAATGCCAATGTCCATAGCCCGCTTCTATGCGTCACCAATGTCTTTGATGTTGCCTCAGGCGATCTGAGCCTGCCCGGGAAGCTGAACTAAACCTCGGTGCAAATGCGCACCCGGTCGTAGCGCCTTCCCCCTTACACCCAACGCGCATTTGCATCTGGCGGGGCTGCCATCAGCCCTGCTATCCATTTACCAGAGACAGCCATGCAAAACATGGAGCCAAGCCATGATCATCGCCGAAAAAGCCCGCCCTGCCCCAGACTGGCAAGTCAGCCGCTGGTTCAACAGCTCCAAAGCCCTGCAAGTCGGCGACTTTGCAGGCAAGGTCATTGTGCTGGAAGCCTTTCAAATGCTTTGCCCGGGCTGCATCTATTATGGCCTGCCGATGGCCCAGAAAATCACCAGCCATTTCAAACCGGAAGATGTCGCGGTGATTGGCCTGCATACGGTGTTTGAACATCACCACGCCATGGGGCCGGAAGCATTGGAGGTGTTCCTGAAGGAATATCGCATCACCTTCCCCGTCGGTGTCGATGAAAAGGGAGACGATGCCATGCCCCGCACCATGGAGGCTTATCATATGCAGGGAACGCCCAGCACCATATTGATTGATGCGCAAGGGCGCTATCGAACCCGCTATTTCGGCACAGTGGAAGACATGCGCATCGCCGCCGACATCACCAAGCTCATAGCCGAGCGCGATGCAAATCTGGCGATGAATGAGGAAGAAACTTTCACATCAGACGCAGCAGATCTTATCGGAGCAACGAACGATCAATGCACCGATGAAGGCTGCAAACTGCCCTGATAATTGGTCCGGCAAAACATGGCGAGAAGGATAGAAGCCATCTCCTGCCGGACCGCCCAACCCACCCCGGGAAACTGTCGCATAAGAGAGGGTGGGCCTGGTTTCATGATCTGGTCAATAAGGAAGGAAGAGACAAAACCGGATCGTTCACGGAAGGCAAGCAAGGCCTGAACCGGCGTGCCGGTCCAGCCCCTGCTCGCTGTCACGCTTCTTTAAGATGCAGGAAGCAGGACCTTGTCGATCACATGGATGACACCGTTGGACTGTTTCACATCAGCGATGGTCACGGTGGCAACACCGCCCTTTTCGTCCTTGATCTGAATCTTGCCTTTCTTCTGCATCACGGTGAATTTGCAGCCACCCACAGTCTTGACAATATGAGCACCACCATCATCGGCGATCATCTTCTTGATTGCGCCGGACAAGGCCTTGGTGGAAACCACATGGCAAGTCAGGATCTTGGTCAGCATTTTCTTGTTTTCTGGCTTCAGCAAGGTCTCGACGGTACCTTTTGGCAGAGCATCAAAAGCCTTGTTAACCGGCGCAAATACGGTGAAAGGACCAGGGGACTGAAGAGTCTTGACCAGGCCTGCAGCTTTCACAGCAGCCACCAGCGTGGTGTGGTCTTTGGAATTGACGGCATTTTCTACGATATTCTTGGTCGCATACATTGGTGCACCACCGACCATCGGATTAGCGGCCTGAGCAATGACAGGGGCAGCAAGGGAAACAACGGCGGAAATCGCAAGGGCGCGAGCAAACTTTTTCATGTTCAAAAACTCCTGTTTGACCACCTCTGATCGGGTGGAACATAGGAAATAACGAACCCGCTCCAGATTAAGTTTCAGCTTTGCTTCAAAAAATCGAGAAAATTCTCACATCAAAGAAAGAATTTATTTATCAATAACTTGAAGACAAAACAAAAGGCGAGACAGATCCAAAATCCATCTCGCCCCATGATTATTCTCAAAAAACTTCGCTTGCATGTCAGCTTTGAAGGGCATCCTTCAAAGGCCCCAATGCCACCACTGGCCCGGTTGGCAATCCGGTAGGCGAGCCATTCTTGGGCTCAAGACTGACAGCCAGAACAGCGCCACGTGTAAGCTTGGCTGCCAATGGCTCGGACAGATCAAGATCACTGCTTGCAACATTCTGCGGCAGCACACCGAGCGAAACAGGAGATTGCCCTTCCTCAATCACCCAAAGTTCGAAATCCTTCTCCGCTCCCGGCACTCCATTTTTAAACGTGATGCGCAGCTGACCGCTCTGTTGCTCAAATCTCGCATCAAAGCTGGCACGTCCTTCTGTCGCAGCCAGCTCGGCCACAAGGATAGGTCCTTTATCTATCGGCAACAGAGCTCCGCTCCAAAGCCCGACCCCGATGGCCAACACCAGCACCGCAACAGCTGCACTGATCCAGCCACCAAAGCGCTGCCACAAGCCACGTTGGGCCTGTTCCAGGACCTCACCCAGCGGCGAGTTGGCAGCCTCGCTTCCAAACAGACGCCCATCGATGGCAGATTTGATAGCCGCGGGAGGAGTTACCTCCTCATAGGTCTCATTCATGCTGGCGAGCCGTTCCTGCCATTGCACGACCAATGCGGCAAATGCGCTATCCTGTTCGATACGCCGGGCACAGCTCTCCCGCTCTGCCGCGTCCAGAACACCCAGCACATATTCAGCAGCAAGACTGTCATCATCTGCTGGCTGGGCAGGATTGTCAGTCTGATCACGCATTATCCAGGCACTCTCTTAGCTTGGCGAGGCTGCGGCGCAGCCAGGTTCGCATCGTGTTCAAAGGCACTTTATTCTGATCGGCCAGTTCCTGATAGGAATATCCTTCAAGATAGGCCCCGCGCACAGCCTGTGCCCGGTTGCTGTCCAGCTCATCCAGACAAATATCGATCTGCACGCGCTCGGAGCTGGCCATGGCATTCATTTCCGGTGTGGGATCCTTATCCTCCAGCTCCGGCATTTGAGAAATATCCTGATGGCCATCCTTTCGTGCCCGCAACCGGTCAATGCCATGATTGCGCGCAATGGCGATCAGCCAGGACATGGCACTGGCGCCCGAGGCCGAATAGCGATCGGCCCGTTGCCAGATCCTTACATAGACCTCCTGCAAGGCATCTTCGGCCTCTGCCCTGTCATTCAAGAGACGAAGCAGAACACCAAAAAGTTTCGCCGATGTGCTTTGATAAAGCAAATCGAACGCTGCCCGATCTCCCAGAGCAACTCTGGCAATCAAGCCAGATATGTCCTTTGGTGTCAGCACCCTGACCGTCTCCCAATTCCGCAAAACCCCCGCATGAGCGGCCTTTGTCCAGCCATCCCACACAGCATCTGGTCACTTTGAGAAATATAACAACCAAGAAGATTGGCAACCTTTATTTTTGATGACGTGAAACTTTTTTCGCACGCCTTCGTTTCTCCGAAGGAGAGTTGCTTCTCGACGCCAAGATGTCCTCGGAAACACTCTTCAAAACTGACTTCACGGGAGATGAGACTGTGACCTGGACCAGCATTTCAAGCAAGATTTCCGCGCGATTCCACTATCGCGCAAAACCCCACCAAGGCGGACGGCTCGTCTATCGCCAGAGCGTTGCAACCCGTCTGACCCATTGGCTCTGGGCTTTGTGCCTTTTCTTTCTGGCCGGATCCGGTTTGCAGATTTTCAACGCCCATCCCGAACTTTCCTTTGGCGAGCAGTCGGGCGCTGCCACAGGTCAGGTGTTTCTGACCATCGAGGCAAAAGACACACCCAAGGGTCCCGTTGGAATAACCAACTTTCTGGGGTTGGAAATGGACAGCTCTGGTCTTCTGGGGCTGCAAGGTGAAGGATTGTTTCAAACCTATCAGGCCTTCCCCTCCTTCATGACCCTGCCATCGGGCAGAGATTTGACAACCGGGCGCGCCGTGCATTTCTTCTTTGCCTGGCTGTTTGTGGCAACTTTGCTGATCTGGCTGATAGCGGGTCTTCGAAGGGGACCCAAAGGCCATATCATTCAGGATCTATGGATGACAAAGACTGATTGGCAAGCCTTGCCTGCCGATTTCATGGCCCATGTGAAAGGGCAGTTTCATCACACACGGCGCTATCAAAGCTTGCAGAAACTGGCCTATGGCAGCGTCTTGTTTTTTCTCTTCCCGCTGATGATAGCCACCGGTCTTGCCATGTCACCGGGCATGAATGCCATACTGCCATGGTTGACCGAGCTCTTTGGCGGACGCCAGTCAGCCCGTTCCTTTCATTTCATTGGGCTGGTGCTGCTCTTTGGGTTTTTCCTGATCCATATGGCCATGATCCTTCTGGCAGGCCCGATCAATGAATTACGAGCCATCATCACTGGATGGTATCGCACCGATCCCCCCATCTCCCCTTCCCCAAAGCTCGATGATGAGGCCTCACAATGACCCATTCTTCAACCAAGGCAAAAGACCAAAATTCAGACACGAAGGATGGAGCCTCCCTGTCTCGCCGTCAGCTCCTTCGCACAGGCTCCCTTGCCGCATTGGCGGGGCTGGGACTGACCGGCTGCGATGCGCTGGATCAGATGGCGAAAAGCCCCTCGACCACCCGCAAGGTAATGGATAGCGCCCAATCCCTGACTTATCGCTTCCAGCGCATGTTGCTGAATGCCGATGCTCTGGTGCGGGAATATGAGCCTTCGGACATCATTCAACCCATGCGGCCAAATGGCGTGACCGACCCACAAGATGCCGATTATCTGGCCCTGCGCGAAAATGCGTTCCAAACCTACCAATTGCAGATTTCCGGACTGGTAGAGAAACCGCTTTCCCTGTCGCTCGCCCAGTTGATGGCCATGCCGTCCCGCAGTCAGATCACGCGCCATGATTGCGTGGAAGGCTGGAGCTGTATTGCGCAATGGAAAGGCGTGCCTCTGGCTGATCTAATGGCTCTAACCAAGCCGAAAAAGACCGCACGTTATGTCCTCATTCGATGTTATGACACCATCGAACAAGGCCTGTCCGGCGGCTTTCGCTATTATGAAAGCATCGATTTGCAAGATGCCTATCATCCTCAGACCATCCTGGCCTATGAGATGAATGAAGGCCCGCTTCCAATCGAAAATGGTGCCCCATTGAGACTGCGGGTGGAGCGTCAATTGGGATATAAAATGGCGAAATATATTCGCTCCATTGAACTCATCGAAAGCTTTGCCGATATCGAGGGAGGAAAGGGTGGCTATTGGGAGGACCGGGGCTATGCCTGGTATGCCGGTATCTAGCTACTGTATATTCAATTGGCGGATGATTCTTGCTGGCGTGACAACTGGCTTGATCGCATCCTTGCTGATATTGGTCTGGCTTGTTCCAGCCATCGGAGCCGCCTTGGTGCCCACAGTTTACGGATTTCAGCAAATCGCTCCATCCATCTATGCCGAGAACAGCCTGACAGGGCAACAACAGACAAAGCTGCTCCATCAAATTGATCAGGCCCGAATGATGGTAAAAACCACATTCGGAGACAGAACAGCCGCACCCTTATGGCTGATCTGTCAAAGCCAAAGTTGCAAGCAGCGCTTGAAGGGCAAAACTGCCAAGGCAAGGGTTTATGGCTGGCATCTGGTTCATGTCTCGCCTGACGGTGTCTCTCTTACGATCCTCGCCCACGAACTGGCCCATATAGAATTGCACAAACGCCTTGGTCCTTGGCGATATTGGCAGGAAGATTTTCCTGCCTGGCTCGATGAAGGCATCGCCATTCTCACATCAAGAGATAGTCGTTATCTGAAGATCGCCTATGATCAATCGCTGCAATGCCGATCCGATCTGAAAAACAAGGTCACCATTGCCACGCCATTGCCAAAAACGCGAAGAGCATGGCTGAAGCAGGCAGGCGCAAAAGACCAGCCTCTCTATGCCATGGCGGCTTGCAAGACGCTCCTTATCCTTGGCCAGCGCAATCAGAGCGTTACAGACTTCCTGCAAACATCCCTTCATTCCCCATAAAGCACGTCATGCAGCATCAATGCGCTTTGGGCTGTGCGTGGGAAGGAAGCCCGGCAAGGCTCCTTACGAATATATCACCCTGCAACGCATGAAAAAGGCGCAGGACCTGCTGCAAGGCGACACCAGCATCACCCAGATCGCCATGGATCTGAACTACACCAACCCCGCCAAATTCGCCGCCGCCTTCCGCAAATGCTTCCACACCAGCCCGTCGGAGTGGAGACGGGGTGTTAGGGGGTAGCGGGGGAAGAAGATTTACTTTGAAGCTATAGTTTCAACTCAATACGCCTCTTGCTCAAGCTCGATCTCCTTTTCCGCTCGCTCACGCTCTCCCTGCCGAAATCTCTTGACATACGCCGCATCTTTCATTTCGTCAGGGTCCAAGTCGAGTACACAATTCACCAATGAGGCAATTGCACTATCAGAAAGTCTAAAGTGCGCTGTAACTAGATGCGGAAACGCTAGAAAATTGTCATCAAGATGCTTTTGAAGTGCTCTTAAATAGTCTTTCAGAGAAGAGCGAGCACCAGTTGTAGCGGCGGCTGTGACCTCGTTACTAGCTCGGATTTCTGCTTGCTCCGCATCCTGAGCCAACTCTTCAAAAAATTCAGTGAATGTGGGCCAGTATGTCAGACCAAATCTGCAATACAATTGCTTAAAGTCGTCTTGAACCCACGACTCGTAAGAGAAATTTGAACCACCCGCAGCATCCAGAGTTTCACAAACCCCGTAATGGGTATCACTGTAAAAGCCAGAAGTATCATTCAGATTAGTGCGTTGTTCCATCAACCCTGACAATTTACGAGCTGCTATAGCTATTTGCTCATTAATTGTTTTCAGTTCATTTCTTTCCGCTCTGGCCTTCTTATTTTCCTCTAAGTTCCAATAAGAAGCCGTAAGAAATACACTGTCGAAAAACTGATATAGTGCGGTTGAATTGGACTTAAGCTTTGTATCCAACTCTTTATAAAAGTCTACTAATTCAAAACGACGTTCAATGAATCTTCCAGCAATGACCACAGCCTCAGGAATGTAATTCTGCGTAATAGACTTGTCTCTAAATTCCAAAATTGCTTGTTCGCAGTTGGCGACAGATTGATCAAATTCTTGAGTAGGCATGAAATTCTCTCCAATAAGTTTTTGTCACAACATACTCATGCCCAATCAACCTGTCGGTACCGGAAGAAAAGAAATTGCAGCTAACTCTGGTACCCTCAATGGAATTCAAATCATTAAAAGTCACCAGAATGGCTTAAGAGCAGAAAACAAATTAAGGTTATGTCCAAAGCAATCGGGGATTGTCTGGAATATACCACAAATCTCGTATCTGAGCGTCATCACTATTGGGAGCAGGATCGGCATCCCTAACTCTAAAAGTCATTGGTATCTTCACAGCATTTCCAAAGATGAGAGCGTGTTGCTTGGGTAATGAAGGAAGGCGCTTGAGCACAGTTTCAGAGATGAACGGTGTCATTTGCCTAATTTGGAACAAATCGTCAGGGTTTTGGATCCGATGAATGATAAAGTTGTTGCATTGTGACAACACTGTCTTGGACAGCTCACTAGGTCTTTGTGAAGCAACAATCAAAAATGCACCATACTTTCGACCTTCCTTTGCGATCCGTTGAAAAGTTACTCCAGCATCAATAGCAAAGCGACTTGGGCGTTCAGAAATGTAGCGATGAGCCTCTTCCAAGATTAAGTGCACGGGCATCTTATTCCGTGGCTCAGTCCTACGCATTCGATCAAAAATCAATCTCGCGACAACTGCTGACGCCAACTCTACGATCTCATCAGAAGCGTCATTTAGGTCAAGGATACAAAGTTGCCGCTCTTTGCAATACCCATTCTCTGTTTTGGAGATTCCAAGTAGACGATCTACAAATTGTGTCGGCTCACACTCGTGATTTTCCAGCTCATCGGCATTCGCTCTGAGAAACTCAAAATCTGGATTATCAATAACGGATTTCAGCCTCGTCACCATTTGGGAGCAATACTCTCGTATTTGCTTATTTCCATTTGCTTCTTCATAATGGAGAGCCAAATCAAGTGCGGCCTGAAGACGCTCGAACGAAAAAGGGCGGTTAGCGTAAGTTGGGAGAACAGGCTCATCTTGCACATACTGAGATAATACCTCGGCAAGTCCTTCAACGTCTGCAAACTCTCCAAAATTAACTCTAATCCTATGTCTAGCAATCTCGAGATTAATCTCTTCAGTATGAAATGAGGCCAATATTGACCTTATTCGATCAGATTTACTAGCACTACTAGCATCGCTCTGAAGGATCGCAAGGATGATCTTTGCCAGAACATGGTTACGTATAGATGCGATATCTACCTCAAGCTGATGTCCATCCTGCTCTGCAAACAAGGTTGTTAGCCCCAATGCAGTTCGCAGCGCTGGCTGTTGTGATCTTTCACTCGCACGTAGCAACAGTGCCCATTCATCGACAGTCATAAACCAATGAGGCAGTCGAAAACGATCAACTAAGTCAGCGCCAACAAACCCCTCATCCAGTTGATTTTCTTCAAACTCTTCATTAGCCGCTTTGAAATAGCTCCCATTTATCTGCCAAGCTAGGTTTTCTAAAGCTTGTCGATATTCACCATTCACATCAAATATAATGAAAGCTGCACCATTAGCTGCAAACTCATCTGATCTAGTGAAAACAGATTGGAGAATTGAGGCAACTGTGCATGATTTGCCACTTCCGGTATTACCCAAAACAGCAACGTGTCCACCAAATAATGAATCAAGCTGTGCCTTTACCGGATAGCCTTTAAAAACTGCAGAGGTGCCTATCTCGATAGTATGGGGAACTTCCCCTCTCCGCTCGACATCATCGGCATCAATCTTTGCGATTTGGTCAGGCACCTGTTCGACATTAAAAATTCGATCCAGGTCTTCATCTCTTGCATACAACACATCTGCATAAAGTGGAGGAAAGGAAGATACACCAAATCGAAAGATACCCCCTTCAACTGGCATCGCTCCTACCGGAACGACGTCTAAGAACTTAGCAGCCCCTGCCTTATTCAACTCCACACTGTTTGGATAAGAAGGTGAGGTATCTTTTTCTCGCAATCCAATTACTTCAAGAACCACGTATTCTGACCGTGTGGGAACAAGTAAATATGAACCTAACGTAGCGATATAGTGAATATCATCGAAACCAACTACCGTGAAATTGTCACTACCCCTATGTAGCTCGACAACAACACGATCAGCAGAGACACTAACAATTTTGCCGATAGTACGATTATTGTCATCCCTCGTCATTATTTTCGCCTTGCGGTTTGGCCAATAGCTTTTCCAATATTTTTTCTATAGCTTGATCAGCTTTCTGATCAGCACTCGACGGCATCAGATATTTTACGATGTTATCGAAATAGTGCGCTTTCTTTCCTGTGGTTTCGTCCTCACCCCAAATAAACCAAATTCTTGGGTCACCGAGCGAAGCAAGTTGTTTGGTAATGTCATTTGTATCTGGATCTAAAAAGGCTATCAGCCGGAAGCCCGGAAGTGTCAGCCCTTGAAAAATAATGTTATTGACATGCTCATCACCAAAGCTAAACCCAGCCACAAGAAGTACGCTCTGATCCTGAACAATTTGTCTTTGAAACTCCCGAAACATATCAGCGTATGGTGATCCGAAACTTGCGGTTTGTTTTGAGGGCGTCGGATATATCATAACTCGATCTTCAGCGGGATTAGGAAGATCAGTGGCTTCTCGAATTGGATAAAGGCCCGTTGCCTCTTCTGTCCAATTCACCGAGCCATGTAATTTGCAGAAATAAACATAACCTTCCACAGCCGCCCATCGTTTTGACGAAATATCCAACTGTTCGGCTAGTGCCCTGCGGTAGGTAGCAGGATTAAATCTCCTCTCAACTGTACCTGAAAAACCGTTGGCGTAAGGGATACCAGAACGATCCATCGCCCGTTCGTTAAATAAATCATAGTTTGTCGTAAATACCCAAGGCGAGGCCAAACCACGTGAACGTGTTGCAAGAGATTGATAAAAGCGGCGATACAAAGAAACAACACTATCATCGCCTTGAGCAAACTGCCCCTGAGTGCACTTTTGCAAAATAAACTTTTTTACGCCGGAAATAACCTCCTCTACAGTATCAACTGCTTCTTTGAAGTTCTCTTTATTACTACTAATGCAGAACTGATGCGTGGTCATTAAAGCTTCCATCATCCGTTCCAAATTCCATTGATAATCCTCGTGCAGCAGATCAATACCAAGCTCATTGTGCAGCCTGTCTTTTTGCTCAGCTGTCACGAAGTCATTTGCAAGTAATGGCTCCCTCTCCTTGGCGTCAAACAAACCACGAAACTCTTGCGCCAACGGCCCCATAGTCGGAATACCAAGCTCTTGGCCATCAGATTTGAAGGAAGAACAGCCTGATCCGAGCAAGAATGAAAGATTCTTGGAACCAAAGACTTCTGCTAACTGGCGTCTAATGATTTCAGCCCGCTCCTCGAAGCCATCAGCCTCTTGCAGCCTATCGAATTCATTTCGAGTGCCCTTTTGAAATTTGATCATTTTCTTTGCGCTAAGTTTGGAATCAGATGTCACAGCAAATCATACTCGCAAAAAGAGCATCTCTCCATCACACACATGCAGAATTCGAATAAACAACTGACTTGTCGCACCTACTCCGTCCAAGCTATTACGTAGTAAAAAGATAGAAATGACATTAATCGCTGTAGGGCTAGCATCCTCCCCCACCCCACAAACCCGCTTGAAATCCGCGCGAGCCAAGGTAAGCTGTCTGCTTGAGATCAATAAGTCCTGTATCTGCAGCCGGGGAAGACAGTGATGGTTAGGTTTCAGCAGCATTCATGTGCGGCGATGGCGTGGGAGACATGCCGGATGATCGCGGCTTGTGCTCTTTTTCTCATTGCATCGATGAGTGCATCAATTGCCTCGCAAAGCCGGGATCTTTGTGAGACGCAATGGAAGGACTATGTGAAGATCGCATCCAGCTTTCATGAGAAGGTCAAGGATACGCAATCTTCCATTTATGTGTTCTCGACCAAGCACGGCATCATTTTCAATTGCCTGGATACCGGGTTGTCGGAAGACTTCTGGGAAGAGACCCGGGACCCCATGCAGCTACAAGTCAGTCTGATTGAAGAGCTTGCAAAGAGTGATGCCACCATGCAAGCGGCCAGAGATTGCGGCATCTGGCGGCGAGAGCTGGATGAGCATATTCAATATGAGATCTATCTGCCCGTCGATGTAAAAAGCGAGCGCACCAAGGATTGTCTCAAGACCATCACATCATCCTTCGATGAAGTATCTTAACTCTTTGATCTAAAATAGGTCTTATCCGAAAAGTTCGCAATTTTTCGGGAACGTGCGATCAGCGACATGTCCGCCCTCTCCCCCGTCTTCAATGGTCGAGGAAACGTCTCATATTGGGTTCATTTGTGATGGAAATAATCTCATTCGCAAATGTCTTCAGATGAGGTTTTCGCGGATCTGTTGAACGCCATATCATATGAATGCTGCGGCCAAAGGCACCGCCGCTGATTTTATGGATGGCTATCAGTCCCTGAAATTTCTCGATACCACTGAGAGACAGGATGGGAAGCAAGGCGCATCCTTCTCCCAAGGCCACCATCTGCCGAAGCATTTCCAGGCTGCGTGCCCCGCCGGAAATACTCTGATCCTTGACATCACAAAGAGCCATTGTCTGACTGCGCAAACAATGTTCAGGCGATAGCATGATGATCTCATTCTTGTCGATCTCACTCCAATTGACAGTTTCCCGACCGGCCAGAGGATGATCTTCAGGACAAGTAAAGACATAAGGTTCGAAATAGAGGGTCGTCACCTCAAGCATTTTCGCCTCGGGATGCGTGGCCGTGATGATGATGTCCAGCTCATGTCCGCAAATCATCTCCTCAAGAATAGGGGTTGGTTCCTCAATGATGGTTATCTTCAAATTGGGATAGATTTGCTTGAGCGGTCGGATCAGATGGGGAATGAGATAGGGGCAGATGGTCGGAATGATGCCGATGGTCAGTGTCAGCTCCATGGGATTGGAGAGGCTTTTGGAAAGCTGGGACAATTCAAGTGTCTTGCCGATGATCTCCCGTGATTTTTCAAGAATGAGTGCGCCAGACTTCGTCACTTTCACATATTTTCCGCTTCTCTCAAAAAGCGACAGACCAAGAAAATCCTCCATTTTCCTGATTTGCTGACTGATTGCCGGTTGTGAAACCCCACACCGGCTTGCCGCCTGCCCAAAGTGCTTTTCCTCCGCAACAGCCAGAGCATATTCAAGATCTTTCAGCGTTATTCCGGACAAGGCTCTCATGGGAATCATAATCTCATAAGTTCAAATTATTATTCTGATAATAAGGATAATATAGATTAATGACAAGCTTGGATGTTATCTTTGGGACAGTTCTAATGAAGTCCGATTGAGAGGGACCCATGACCAAGAAAAATGGACTGACCACTGCTTCCGGGGCACCTGTTCCGGACAATCAAAACACCATGACCGCAGGAGCAAGAGGCCCCGTTCTCTTGCAGGATGTCTGGTTCCTGGAAAAAATGGCTCATTTTGACCGGGAGGTTATTCCCGAACGCAGAATGCATGCCAAGGGATCTGCAGCCTATGGCACATTCACCGTCACACATGACATAACCCAATATACCAGAGCCAGGATCTTCTCTGAAATTGGCAAGAAAACCGACTTGTTCCTGCGCTTTTCTACGGTAGCCGGTGAGCGCGGCGCGGCCGATGCAGAGCGGGATATTCGTGGCTTTGCAGTGAAATTCTACACCGAAGAAGGCAATTGGGATCTGGTGGGCAACAATACGCCGGTCTTTTTCCTGCGTGATCCTCTCAAATTCCCTGACTTGAACCATGCAGTGAAAAGAGATCCGCGTCACAACATGCGTGATGCCAACAACAATTGGGATTTCTGGACCAATTTGCCGGAAGCCCTGCATCAGGTCACCATCGTCATGAGTGATCGTGGCATTCCAGCGACTTACCGCCACATGCATGGCTTCGGCAGTCACACATTCAGCTTCATCAATGCTGACAATGAGCGTTTCTGGGTGAAATTTCATTTCAAAACCCGGCAAGGCATCAAGAATCTGACAGATGAAGAGGCCGCACAGATTATTGCAGGCGACCGGGAAAGCCATCAAAGAGATCTCTTCGACTCCATCGAGAAGAGTGATTTCCCCAAATGGACATTATATGTCCAGATCATGCCGGAAAAAGAGGCCGGCTCCTATCCCATCAATCCATTTGATCTGACCAAAGTCTGGCCAAAAGGGGATTATCCTCTCATCGAAGTCGGCGAAATGGAGCTGAACCGGAATCCGGAAAATTATTTTGCCGAAGTTGAACAATCCGCTTTCAGCCCGGCCAATGTTGTTCCCGGTATCAGTTTCTCACCCGATCGCATGTTGCAAGGACGCCTGTTCTCCTATGGTGACACCCACCGACACCGTCTCGGCGTCAATCATACCCAAATCCCGGTCAACGCACCTCGCTGCCCCTTCCATTCCTATCACAGGGACGGTGGCATGAGGGTTGACGGCAATGCCGGTGGCCGGATTGGGTATGAACCAAACATGTTCAACGAATGGAATGAACAGCCGGACTATAGCGAACCTCCTTTAAGCATCGAGGGCGCTGCCGATCACTGGAACCATCGGGTTGACGATGATTATTATTCCCAGCCCGGCAAATTGTTCAATCTGATGAGTACTGAGCAACAGCAGGTTCTGTTCGAAAATACAGCCCGGGCAATCGGACCTGCCAGACTGGAAATTCAGCACAGGCATATCGTGAACTGCTATCGGGCAGACACCAAATATGGCGAAGGCGTTGCCAATGCATTGGGGATCGATTTGTCAACAGTGCAGGGTCTCTAAGAGCGTGTTCCCGAAAAGTTGAAGCATTTTTCGGATAAGAACTCGCTTCAAACCAAAGAATTAAAGCACTACTCGCGATTCAACAATTGTGGGAAGTGCTTTAAGACAGAAAAAGGGACCCGGTATTCCGGGCTCCTTTTTCCAATGCCGATATCGAAAGGATCACACAAGATCCATACGCAGTCTGCTATCGATAGTCCCCTGACATCCTTGCTCATACACACTCCTTGACCATCTCATTGATGAGGAGATAGGGTGATTTTTCTTCTTGCAAAGACAGTATCTGCTGCTGCCAAATCCACCACATATATGAGTTTATGGCCTGACAAATGAAATGCGTGCTTTTTGATATTGATGGCACATTGGCTCTGATTGATCATCGGCGGCCCTTGCTGGACGGGCCAAAGCCAAACTGGGCTGCCTTCAATGACAGGATGGGCGACGATCTGCCCAACCCGGCTGTGGTCGAACTTTACAAAACCCTTTGGGATGCCGGACGTCATGAGCTGATCATCGTCTCTGGCCGGGGCGAGGAAAATCGCAAGGTAACCGAGACCTGGCTCACCTGGAATGATATCCCCTTCAATCGGTTGCTGATGCGCCCGAAAAAAGATCATCGCTCAGACGTTATCATCAAACAGGAAATCCTTGATCAATTGCTGAGCGAGGGAAAGAGCATTGCCTTTGTCGTGGATGATCGCAACTCCGTCGTCGACATGTGGCGCCGCAACAACATCACCTGCCTCCAATGCGCCGAAGGGGATTTTTAGGGCGCGGGCCTAGCTCCGACAGTAGCAAAGGTCTCGCAAAGCCAATCTGCCAGCATGTTTGCCCCATCGCTCAACTCGGGTCGGCGCTGATGGATCAGCCCATAGCCGGAGCCATCAGCGACAAAACCGCAAGGTGCGATCAGGCGCCCGCGTTCGATATCATCGCTGACAACAATCTGCGGGCAGATCGCAACGCCAAGGCCGCTGGCTGCGGCTTCCGCCAGCAGGAAATGATGATCAAACTGTCGGACATCCTTTGGCTTCGGAGCGTCGGCATAGAGCGATTGCCATGTCTCCCAAGCGTCCGGTCGGGTCTTGCTGCCAAGCGCGATATACTCCCCCGCTTCAAAAGCCTCTTGCATGTCCGGCACCATGACCGGGCCGATGGCCTCGTCGAACAAGGGCTTTATCTGCCAGTCGGGATCGATGGGAAAATCCAGCCGACGCACCGCCAGCGCCACCCCGTCACGGGCAAAATTCAGCGACCCGCCCCCAACGGACAAATGCACCGGACAGTCGGGATGGGCATCCTGAAACTGACTGAGACGCGGGATCAGCCAACGCATGGCAACCGAGCGCTCACAGGACAGCACGATGGGCTTGTCCTCCTCTTGCTGTCGGATGGAGGTCAAAGCGTCTCCCAGCAAGACCAGCGCCTTGGTCATTGCCTCCGCCAGAATGTCTCCATCTGCCGTCACCGATATGCCGCGTCCGTCTGGCGCGACCAGCGCAATATCCAAGTCGCGAGCAAGCTTGCTCACCCGTCGGCTGACCGCACCATGGGTCAAGACCAATTCATCGGCGGCAAGCCGGACAGAGCCAAGCCGCGCCACCGCTTCAAAGGCACGCAAATCGTCAAGAGATGGGATATCGGATCGCTTCATAGGTGATAAATTATCACCAATAACGGTGAAAACAAATCGATTTATGTGCAAACCTGGTTTGATATCATCACCATATGAAAGACTTCAGCATCATAAATAAAGCGCCCACACATACACCTCTGATCGGCATCCTTGCCGATGATTTGACCAGTGCAGCCGATGGCGGTGCTCCATTTCAGCGGTGCGGACACACTGTGACTGTCTTGCGAGGCGATATCACAGCGCCAAGCGATGCATCCACTGTCTGGTCCGCGGATTGTGCCAGTCGGTCTCTGTCTGAAATCGATGCCGCAACAGTGACAGACAAAGCGGCCCGGTCATTGGCGGGTGCATCCCTGCTTTTCAAAACAATCGACAGCACCTTGCGCGGGCATATCAAGGCAGAGATCAGCGCCGCCTTCACAGCCAGCAAACGCAAGCGATTGATAGTGACCCCGGCCTTTCCGGCAGCGGGTCGCATCACGCGAGACGGCGTGCAATATGTCCATGATATCCCGGTCTGCCAGTCCAGCTACGCCAATGATCCCGTCCATCCGGCCAGATCCTCCCGCATCAGGGATAGTCTTCCTGCTGACATTGCCGACATCACAATATTGAATGCCGAAACACAGGAAGAGTTGACCCGAAAGGTCGCGGCCATCAAGGAGCCGGAAAACGCCCTTTGGGTTGGCTCTCCCGGATTGGCCATGGCCTTGGCCGATCGCTTCAAGCAAAGCCCGGTCACAAAAGCCTCCCTCCCTCCGAGCCGTTCAATCCTGACGGTGGTCGGTAGCGCCAACCCCATCAGCCGCCAGCAAGCCAAACGCACCGCACAGCATGAAAGTGTCACCTGCCTGATGACACCGGAGCAGCGCAGCGACAATCCGGATCAAGCTCTTCAAGAATTGGTGACAAAAGCCATGCAGCAGCAAGCAAATTTTGACACGCTGATCGCAACCGGCGGCGACACCATGCAAGCCATGCTCGATAGACTGAAGATCAAACAATTCACCTTACAGGGCGAGCTGGAACCCGGCTTTGTGCTGGCAAAGGCAAAGCGTGCAGATGGCACGCCTCTGATCCTTGGCATGAAGGCCGGTGGCTTTGGCGATGAAGAAAGCTTTCTACGCGCCGCGCAAATATTATGCTCCAAACAGGATGTTAGACAGAAGCAATGACCAATCGAACCAACCCCCTCGCTCTTACCATGGGCGATCCGGCAGGTATCGGGCCGGAAATCATCATCAAGGCCCTGTCCCATGTGCCTGAAAGCGAGCCCCTTCTCGTCCTTGGTTGCCCAAAGGTGATGGAACGAGCGGCCCGGATCACAGGATCAGAGCGACAAGTCAAAGCCATTGAGCAAGTAGAAGAGGCCAGCTTTGAGCCAGGCCAGATCGAAGTGCTGCAAACCAGCACTTTCAACACTCTCCCCACCTTTGGCAAAGTCAGCGCAGAGTGCGGGCAAGCCGCCTTTGATGCCATCAAGACCGCCATTCAGCTCGCAGCAAATGGCGCTATTTCTGGCATTGTCACCGCCCCCATTCATAAGGAAGCGCTTTCTCGCGCGGGCATCTCCTATCCCGGCCATACGGAGATACTGGCCGATCTTGGTGGAGCCGAACGAGTGGCCATGATGCTTGGCAATGACGAGATCCGCACCGTTCTGGTCACCATTCATTGCTCGCTTCTGAATGCCATCAAGGGCGCGGATTTCGACGCCCAAATGGCGGCCATCCGCTTGGCTCATGACGGAGCAAAAGCCCTTGGATACGACCATCCGCGCATTGCAGTGGCAGGGCTGAACCCTCATGCTGGCGAAAGCGGATTGTTTGGCCGCGAAGAAATCGACATCATCGCCCCGGCCATCGAAACCGCCAAAAAGGAAGGCATCAATGCCTCCGGCCCTTGGCCCGGAGACACGGTCTTCATGATGGCACGTCAGGGACAATTCGATATCGTGGTGGCGCAATATCACGATCAGGGTTTGATCCCGGTGAAATATATGGGATTGGAGAAAGGCGTGAACATCACTCTCGGTTTGCCATTCGTGCGCACCAGCCCCGACCATGGCACGGCCTTTGACATTGCCGGACAGGGCAGTGCCGATGCCGCCAGCCTTTTGACAGCCATTGGCTATGCCAGACAATTGATTGCCGCCCGACAAAAAGGAACCAACTGATGGGACTTCGTTTTATCTTCATGCTCACCCGCAATGACAAGACGGTCGAGGATGCCGAGCAACATCTGAAAGTTGCCCTTGCTGCCGGGGTTCATCACATTGGTTTCAAGGATGTCGGCCTGCCCTTCGAGCGATTGAAAGAACTGAATGTCGCCATCAAGAAAGGCGGCGCGACCAGCTATCTGGAAGTGGTATCACTGGACAAGGAAAGCGAAGTCGCATCGGCCAAGGCAGCGGTGGAGATCGGCGTTGATATTCTACTGGGCGGCACCAATGTCGAGGCGGTTCTGCCCATCCTGAAAGACACGAACATTCAATATTACCCCTTCCCCGGTCGGATCGAAGGCCACCCCAGCGTGCTGGCTGGCTGTATTGACGAAGTGGTGGAAAGCGCCGTGCAACTGGCCGCGATGGATGGCGTGCATGGACTTGATCTGCTGGCCTATCGCTCCAGGGAAAATGTCACCGGTTTGATGGCAGCGGTTTGCGCCGCCGTCGACAAGCCGGTCATCATGGCAGGCTCCATCGGCAGCCGAGAGCGGATCGAGATTGTCCGGCGCTCAGGCGCTGCTGGCTTTACAATCGGTACAGCGGCACTGGATGGTGATTATCCGGCAGACAGCCCTGAGCTGGAAACACAGCTGCGCTCCATTCAGCGCGATGTCGCCGGGGTGAACAATCATCTCTCACCCCATACACCGAAAAATCTGCAAAAGGCCTTTGCGTCTTTCCATGACACATGGAGCCCACGCGTCGCTGGCCGGGTCAATAACATGATGATCAAGCTGGCCAAGTTCGAGGGCGAATTTGTCTGGCATCATCACAAGCATGAGGACGAGATGTTCCTCGTCCATAAGGGCCGCTTGCTGATGAAATTCCGCGACCGCGACGAGATCGTCAATGAGGGCGAGTTCATCATCGTGCCCCATGGCGTGGAACATTGCCCGGTGGCCTTGGGCGGCACCTGCGAAGTGCTGCTCATCGAACCCGCCACCACAATCAATACCGGCAATGCCAAAGATGAGCGCAAGATCATCGATCTGGCCAGCGTCTAGGCCCTAACCATCCCGGGCAAGTTCGGGATAGTGATAGGCTTCCGGGTAGGGCATCGGTTTGAAAGGCCCGGCAGGGACGACGCCATTCCAGGAGCGGCCGAAATAGCCCTGTCGGCAATGGACCAGCGAATTGCTTTGTGCCACGCCATCCAGAGAATAGACACGGCATAACCATCGCCAGAGATTGGGATAGTCAAGGATCTTGGCCCCGTTCAGTTTCATCCGCAGATAATAGACCGGGTCATGGCGATAAAGCGTCGGAAAGAGCCGCAAGTCCGCCTCGGTAAAGACATCGCCGGTCAAATAAGGCCTGCCATCAGACAGTAAATCTTCCAGCCAGTGCAGGGCTTTGAAATAGTCCGCAAAGGCCTGCACATAGACGGACTGATCAGAGGAAAATCCAGCTTTGTAGGCCCCGTTATTGATGGTGCGATAGATGCGATCATTCAATTGGTCAATCTCGGCACGCTGCACTTCACCTGCCGGATAAAGGCGGACCCGTTGGTCATCCGATATACTGCTACCAAGTGCAGCAGCATGAAGATCAAGCATGCGAAGGATCTCGGCGCTTTCATTATTGACGATGCGCCCGCTCTTCTTGTCATAGAGAATGGGCACCGATTGCTCGTTTGATCCCTCCGCGCGATAGATATCACGCGCCAGACGATAGCCCTTGCCGGTTGCGGTCTCCAAACTGCATTCCGCCAATGGCAAACCGGTCAGACTGGCAATGCGCTCGGGATTGAACTCCCAAAGATTGGGCCCTTCCGGATGCTCTTCATCTGTGCGATTGGGGAAGGCCACATCCATGGAGATTGCATCCTGCAAGCCCAGCATGTTGCGCGCCAGAATGACCCGATGGCACCAAGGGCAATTCAACGCCACAAAAAGATGATAACTCCCGGCTTCCGGCGGAAAATCCGCATCCCCTATGGCATGGCGAAAGCCGCTGACGCCGCGCACAAATTCTCCTTGCGCGCGGCGCTTTGCTGCATTTTTCTGATCCTCCTGAACGGAGCTGTCATTTGGTTTGTCGGTCATGTTTTAACCTCTAACCTCGCACCTTATCCTCGTAGGCGATGATGCAGAATGATGGGCACTGCCAGCTCTTCTTCATCACTCAAATGCCGTTTCAGAAAGGCTTCAATCATCTCGGCATTGCCGTGCAATTTGCCCACCTCATCACGAACCTGGGCTTCATCCAACTGAATGAGCTGAATGGCGCGGTTGGCCGTGCGGGTGAAATGGTCCAGCACCTTGTCCAGATCGGCATGGTCCTGTTCCAGAACAGCAAGCCCTGCATCAAAACGGGCATCGGCCTTGGACAGCTCCGGGAAATAGCTATGATCTTCCCAGCCATGATGGCCGTGCAGATTACCAACCAGAACATTGCCGTAATAGGCCAGCCGCCCGCCATAATAATCGAGCTCATATTTGCCATCCAGATAGGTCTCGGCATCCAGCCTCACACGGTTTGCGAGACGCCGAAACATCTGATGGGCCCCAAGCCAATGGCGGGTCTTCTCATGAAAGCCGGGATGCGCCTCCCAGCTGTCCCTTGGATAATCACTCAGCAAGAGACGCATCTCGCTGGGCATATCATCCGTGCGAACTTTGATTTCATCAATGTTTTTAGCTTGATCAAGCATGAGCTTTCTCCTTTCTGAGACTTGGTGCCCGATTTAAAAGTCTCCGTATGAGACTTTTAGGCCGCGTCACCAGCCCACTCCCCCGCCCAAACCACCCGTCATGGTACCCTCGTGGGCGGTTTGGGCGGGGGAGTGGGCTCGGTTCAGGGTTTTAAAATCAGGCTCTTAAGCTCAATGATCTGGTGATTGCTTCACTTCATCACCAGATCGGTTTTTGCAGGACTGCCATGCGAGATTATCAGTCCTTGACACCGGCAAAGCGCACACCACTGAGATCGGCCATTTCCCGCTTCCATGTGGTGATGTCTTCGGCATTCAGATCACTCAGAGAGGCATGACCACAGGCACGGGCAAGAACCTGCATCAGCTCGACACTGGCCCCGAAATAGCGCGCCAGACGCTCGGCACCCACTTGCACATCCAACCGCTTGCGCAGCTCCGGCTTTTGTGTCGCCACACCCACCGGGCAATTGTTGCTGTTGCACATGCGCGCCGCGATACAGCCCACCGCCTGCATGGCGGAATTGCTGAGCGCCACCGCATCGGCTCCAAGGGCCATAGCCTTGACGAAATCCTCCGCCACACGCAAGCCACCGGTGATCACCAAGCTCACTTCGCCGCCGGTTCTCTTGTCCAGATGTCGCCGCGCCCGAGCCAAGGCCGGAATGGTCGGCACCGAGATATTGTTGCGGAAAATCAGCGGTGCCGCGCCGGTTCCGCCGCCGCGTCCATCCAGAATGATATAGTCGGCGCTTGCTTCCAGCGCAAAATCGATATCCTCTTCGATATGATTGGCCGACAGCTTGAAACCGATGGGAATGCCGCCGGAGCGCTCGCGCACTTCATCGGCCAGATGTTTGAAGTCAGCCGCAGTGACCAGGTCGCGGAATGTCGCCGGAGAGATCGCCGCTTGTCCCGGCTCCAGCCCGCGCACATCGGCAATCTTACCAGTGACTTTCTCGCCCGGAAGATGGCCACCGGTCCCGGTTTTGGCCCCTTGCCCACCTTTGAAATGGAACGCCTGCACCTTCTCGACCAGTGCAATGTCCCACCCAAATTGCGCCGACGCCAGTTCATAGAAATAGCGGCTATTCTCGGCCTGCTCTTCGGGCAGCATGCCGCCTTCCCCAGAGCAAATGCCGGTGCCTGCCAGCTCGGCCCCTCGGGCCAGAGCGGTCTTGGCTTCCTCGGACAGCGCGCCAAAGCTCATGTCAGAGACCATCAGTGGAATATCCAGCTGCAAAGGTTTGGTGGCACGTGGACCAATGGTGACCGATGTTGCGACCGGCTCATCATCCAGCAATGGTTTTCGCGCCATTTGCGCGGGCAGGATCTGAATGTCATCCCAGTGGGGCAAATCCTTGCGCGGCACACCCATGGCCCCCATTTCGCCATGATGCCCAAGCTTGGAAAGACCATCACGGGCAAGCTCATGAATGCGCGCCACCGTTGGTTCTTCTGGTGTTGGTACAGCACTTGGCAGCTCGGTCTTTGGTGGGGGCGCGGCGTCGCCTGCCTTCAAATCCCCAAGGCTGGCATGGGTGCCATCGCAGAAAGGCGCATTGGCGCTGGACTTGCACTGGCAAAGCGCCGCCGAGCCGGTCTTCTCGGCGGTGAATTTCATCGGCGTGATATCACTGCCCGCATGGGAGCCATCACAAAAAGGCTGGTTTTTGGATTTGCCACACCGGCACCAATAATAATCCTTCCCCTCCTCCAGATCGACTTTTGACGGAAATTTGGCCGCAATGATTGGTCCTGATTGGTCGGTCATTTTATCCTCTTATAATATGAATTCAGCGTGGTCCTTCGTCTTGGTGCCTGATTTAAAAGTCTCGAGGCGAGACTTTTAAGAGCGAACTCTTATCCGAAAAGTCTGCAACTTTTCGGGAGCGCGCTGTTGGCTGCATGTCCTGCCCTCTCCTCCTCCCAGCCGCCCCCGAAAGCATCAAGAGGGTACCATGACGGGTGGCTTGGGAGGGGGAGAGGGCTTGGTTCAGGACTTAAAGTCGAGCCCGGTCATGCGGCGCGGTATAGTCCAGGTCCGGTCCCATCGGCACGACACGGCTGGGATTGATCGTCTCGTGGCTGGCATAATAATGCTTCTTGATATGCTCCATATTCACTGTCTCGGCCACGCCCGGCTGCTGATAGAGATCGCGCACATAATTGGAGAGGTTCGGATAGTCAGCAATCCGCCTCAGATTGCATTTGAAATGCCCCACATAAACCGGATCGAACCGCACAAGCGTGGTGAAAAGCCGCCAGTCCGCCTCGGTAATCTCGTTACCCATCACATAGCGCTGATTGGACAGACGCTCTTCCAGCCAATCAAGGCTGTCGAACAACGGCACCACAGCTTCCTCGTAAGCAGCTTGAGTGGTAGCAAAGCCAGCTTTATAGACGCCATTGTTGACGCTGCCATAAATCCGATCATTCACCTCATCGATCTCGGCCTGAAGGGCTTGCGGATAATAATCGCCAGCCTTTGCGCCCAACCTGTCAAAGGCGGAATTGAACATGCGAATGATCTCGGCGCTCTCATTGGAGACAATGGTGTTCTGCTTCTTGTCCCATAGAACCGGCACGGTCACACGACCGGAATAGGTGCTGTCCGCTGCGGTATAGATCTGATGCATGAGATCGGCATTGTTGATCGGGTCGGCAATCACGCCTGCGCCATCCGCAAAGGTCCAGCCATTATCGGCCATATACCAATGCACGACCGAGACGGAGATCATGTCTTCCAGCCCTTTCAAGGCCCGAAAGATCAGCGTGCGATGCGCCCAGGGGCAAGCCAATGATACATAAAGATGATAGCGATCTTTCTCGGCTTTGAAGCCGCCAACACCAGTCGGGCCAGCGGAACCATCGGCAGTGATCCAGTTGCGAAATTGCGAGGCCTTGCGGACAAACCGCCCACCGGTATCCTTGGTCTGATACCAGCGATCAACCCATTTGCCTTCTTGTAAAAGTCCCATGATGCGTCCTTGAAATTTATCACTACAACCTGATTGATTTTCATCTTAAAATGTTCTCTCAGTGCGATATAGAGGCCATAAATAGACCTTCAAGTTCTTTAAATTAGAACAGATAAAATAGGTACAGATAGGGTGAGCAATGGGACAGATAGAAGATTTGCGATTTTTCGTGCAGATCGTCGAGGCAGGCGGTATTTCCAAGGCGGCCAGCAGCCTCAATATTGCCAAATCTGCCCTCAGCCGACGCTTATCGCTTTTGGAAGATCGCTATGAGAGCAAATTGATCGAGCGGGCACCGGGCGTCTGGACCATCACCCAGACGGGGGAAGAGCTCTATCAACGCGCCATCAGGGCGGTGGGAGAAGTCGACGAGATCGACGCCGATTTCATGAGCCTATCAGCCGATCTTTCCGGACCTCTATCCGTGTCCCTGCCCCGTGAGTTCGGCCTTGGCTATCTGACGGACGCGCTGATCAAATTCAAGACCAGTTATCCGGACATCATGCTGACCATCGATTTCGATGATCGACATGTGGACCTGTCCTTCGAGAATTACGATCTGGCCATTCGCATCTCGCCATCCGAGGATGAAAGCGCGCTTGATCATCTCATCGGCACAGCCGAGCATGGCCTCTATGCCAGCAAGACCTATCTCGCCAGACATGGCAGTCCGAACGAGTTGAAGGATCTCCCTGCTCATCAGCTACTCTATTTTGGCAATGCCCGCCGCGCCAGCTGGACCTTTCTGGATGACAGATCCAAACCGCAAAGCATCGAGTTCCAACCCTTTTTGAATTCAAACAGCGGCACCTTTCTGATGGAAGCCACAATCGAGGGATTGGGCATCACGCGCATGCCCTATTTCGTGGTGCGACAGGCCTTGGATAGAGGGGAGCTGGTCCCGGTGCTGCCCGATCTGCGACACCCCACCTGGCACATCCATCTGCTCTACTCGCAAAACAGACGCCTCAACCGACGCATGCGCGCCTTTGCCGATGAGATCACGAATGCCTGTCTGACATTGAAGGAATGAGACGCTGAAGCAATTGCTTCTCTCCAAGAGCTCTGCATAATGAGAGTTTTTAGGACGGAGAATTTGATGTCCCTCGATAATGATTTTGTTCGCGCTCAGTTTCCCGCCTTTCGCGCCTCTTCTCTGGACGGTCAGGCCTTTTTTGAAAATGCTGGCGGAAGCTATATGTGCCAGCAGGTTATTACGCGCCTGGAAAGATATGTCACCGAGCGCAAAGTACAGCCTTATTATCCATTTGCAGCCTCGAAAAAGGCCGGAGAGGAAATGGACGAGGCACGCCAAAGAATAGCCGCTTGTCTGGGTATCGAGACGGGCGAGCTGAGCTTTGGCCCCTCTACCACCCAAAATACCTATGTGTTGGCGCAGGCCTTTCGTCAGATGCTGAACAAGGGCGATGCGATCATTGTCACCAATCAGGATCATGAGGCCAATACCGGCCCTTGGCGACGCCTCGCCGACGAGGGTATCGAAGTCCGGGAATGGAAGGTCGATCCACAAAGCGGCAGTCTGGCACTGGAAGATCTGCATGCCCTGCTGGATGAGAAGGTCAAGCTGGTCTGCTTCCCCCATTGCTCCAACGTAGTGGCAGAAATCAACCCGGTCGCAGAGATTGTCAAAACAGCCCATGCCGTTGGAGCTGTCACTTGCGTCGATGGTGTCAGCTTCGCACCCCATGGCTGGCCCAATGTCAGCAAGCTGGGCGCGGATATCTATCTCTTCTCTTCCTACAAGACATGGGGTCCCCATCAGGGCATCATGGTGGTACGCAAGGAGCTCGCCTTCAAGCTGCCCAACCAGGCCCATTTCTTCAATGGCGAGGTTGCCTATAAACGCCTCACTCCCGCTGGCCCGGATCACGCATCCGTCGCTGTTTCTGCCGGGATGGTCGATTATTTCGAAGCGCTGCACGGTCATCATTTCAAGAACAGCACAACACCGGCACAAATGTGCGAAGATCTCCATGGCCTGTTCGCCCAATATGAAGCCGATCTGCTGCAACCTTTTCTTGACTATATCAGAGGCAAAAATGGTCTGCGTTTGATCGGCCCTGATCAGGCGAGCAAGCGCGCGGCCACCGTCTCCATACTGTGTCAGGAACCGTCTTTGAACATCTCCACCAAGCTTGCCGAACGCGGCATCATGGCAGGGCATGGCCACTATTATGGCATGCGTGTTCTGGAGGCCATGGGCCTTGACCCCACCCATGGCGTGTTGCGGATCAGCATGTCGCACTATACCTCGAAAGCCGAGGTCAATCAGGCCATCGAAGCGTTGGATCAGGTTCTTTAAAACCTTGATAAATCATTCAGCAAGGCGGAAACATATTCTGTCCGCCTTGCTAACTGTCATCCTCATCAAAGGGCTCTTGGGATGCATTATTCTCATTGAGCAGCGCCAAGACCGCCTTGGCGACAAACAGATCCTGCACCGATAAGCCAGAGCTGTCGAAGATGGTAATCTCTTGATCACTCTCTCGTCCGTTGGCGCGGCCACTCAACACATCACCGATCGCGGTCAGTTGGGTCTCTTCTGATGCATGCTGAAACTCACCAATCACACGAGACTGCACCGGCAGATCACAAAAGAGCTTGGCCTTGGAGAATAGCTCCGGCGGCAGCTCTTGCTTGCCAACAGAATCCGAACCCATGGACACCACATGGGTGCCAGGCTGTACCCAGTCTGTGTCAAACAACGGCGCGGTTGCCGGCGTTGCCGTCACAATGATGTCTGCACCCCGGCAGGCGACCTCGGCGTCAGCAAGCACCGCCGCCAGTCCTTCTTCGCGCAAAGCCGCAACAAAGGCTTCGCCTTTCTTCACATTCCGCGTCACCACCAGAACCCGGTCCAATTTACGAATCCTGGCCAAGGCCCAAACCTCATATTCGGCCTGATGACCCGCCCCAAAGATGGCAAGGGTCGAAGCATCAGATCGCGCCAGACAATCCGCCGCCACAGCATCGGCTGCTGCCGTGCGATAGGCATTCAACTGCCCGGCTTCCACTGCTGCACCAATGCGACCTGTTTCCTGATCGAAGAGAAAGATGATCGAGTTATGCCGCGGCATGCCCTTGGCCTCATTGCCCGGCCAATAGGAGCCAACCTTCAACCCGGCCAGATCGGACACAGCAGAAGATTTGATCGCATAGCTATTTTGCGGATCGCTGCCATGGCCAAGAACCACTGGAAAGATAGTAGCGCTTTCACTGGCAGCAATCAGCGCTTCTTTCACGGCACGATAGGCCATTTCATGGGATGCCAGTCCGGCAGAGATTTCTTCGGGGACATATTGCATGGTCAGAAAACAACCTCACAAATTTGATAGTTAGGGCAGGAGAATTTTTTGCCACTCACAAGGAGAAAGAGTGAAGACAATGTAGTTCATTTTCGAAGTCTTTCGACGCCGTGAGTGGGAAAAAGGGCCCTGCCTCACCAGCCGCGAAAGCGTCGCCAGACTTTCAAAGGCGCATCTCTCGAAGTTGGCACGACGTGATAGGCGGGAAATTGAGCGGCAGTGGCGCAGGCATGATTGGGCAGGATCCGAAGCTTTGTGCCAAGGGGCAGTTCAGGCAAACCCGCATCACTCCCGGGGCGCAAGGCAATGATGCCATGCTCCTGATTGGCTTTGATGACGATCAGATCGGGAATGACATCCCCGCTCTCATCACACACCACGCCATAGCCCTGATCAACGCGCTGAGCAGACGTTCCACGATCACGTGATAAGGCCATCCAGCCTGCATCAATGATGATCCAGCCCTTGTCGCGCTGATGCCCGATCACACTGGTAAGAACCGACAAGGCAATGTCATCCTGATCGCAGACACCAATCCCGGCCTGCACCAGATCAAAAAAGGTATGAACTCCGGCGCGCACTTCCGTGATGCCATCCAGATTTTCAATGGCGTGGGCCGTGGGGGTGGAGCCAATGCTTACAACGGGACAAGGCAGACCGGCCTCTACCAGATTGGACGCAGCTTTGGTCGCAGCCTGGCGTTCCTGCTCGGCAAAGGCAGCATGAGCCTCCTTGCCATAAACTTCATAACTCTCGCCTGCATGGCCCAGAATGCCACGCAACTCCGCGCCTTCATGCAAGATTGTGCCAATCTCAATGAGGGTGGGATCAGACGGCTCAACACCGCTGCGATGACCATCACAGTCAATCTCGATCAAGGCTGGAAGCTTTTGTCCCAATCTTTGTGAGACCTCCACCACAGCATTTGCTTGATCTGGGCTATCCAGAATGACCGTTAGATCACAGCCCTTGGCACGGATCGCGGCCACCCTGTCCAGCTTCTGCGGGGTAATTCCAACGGCATAGGTGATGTCTCGAATACCCGCCTCGGCAAAAATCTCAGCCTCGGCCAAGGTCGACACCGTGGCAGGTCCATTGCCATTGATCAAAAGGCGCTTGGCAATCTCGACCGACTTCACGGTCTTCAGATGCGGCCGCAAGACGCCACCCTTCGACCCGATATGCTCGGCCAATCGATCGATATTGCGTTGCATGCGCGCTTCATCGAGAATCAATGCAGGCGTTTGAACATCATTGAGATAGAGATCAGCAGGACTCATGGCGCTTCCATCCGGAACGTAAATTCAGGGCTCCTACACATCATAACGCCTTTTAATGCAGCTCACTATTAACAAAACCTGTAAATAGAATTAAGCTGAACTTAACATCAATAGATACCGAATATGTTAGAGACACCTGATCTGAAATTCTTTGCCACTCTGGCGTCAGAGACCTCCCTTGCCGCAGCCGCAAGAGCTCTGAATGTGAGCCCGCCTGCCGTCTCGCAACGCCTGGCCCAACTGGAGCAAAGGCTCGGCTTGCGCCTCATCGAGCGCGGACGCGGGCGATTGGTGCTGACCGCAGAAGGCGAGATGCTGGCGCGACGCACCGGAGCCATTCTCGATAATCTGGCAGAATTGAACGAAGATTTGGCCATCCGAAGACAGGAAGTCAGCGGTCCTTTGCGGATCATCGCCTCCTTTGGCTTTGGCCGTATCCATGTCGCTCCGGTCATCGCACAATTGAAGCAGGACTTCCCCGCCATCCTGCCCGATCTGATCCTGTCCGATGATCCCTATAGCGCAGCAGGCACGGACAATTGGGATCTGATCATCCATGTCGGTCAACTGAGTGACACTTCACTGGTGCAAAAGAAACTGGCCCCAAACCGGCGCTTTCTCTGTGCCTCGCCCACCTATCTGGAGAAACAGGGCCACCCAGACAATCCCCAAGACTTGCAAAGACATGCCTGTGGCGTGATCCGAGAAAATCAGGCTGATGTCACCATGTGGAACCTCACGAACCAAGAAAACAATCGCCAATCCATCCGCGTCACCCCAGCCTTTGCCAGCAATGATGGCGAGGTGGTCAAATCCTGGGCCATGGCAGGCCTTGGCATTGCCGAACGCTCTGAATGGAACGTGGCCGCTGAGCTGGCAGACGGGCGGTTGGAACGGGTGTTGGAAAGCCATCACCTGCCTGATGCCGATATCATCGCCCTGCTCAGCCCCAGAACCCTGCGCACCGCTCGCGTCAGACACGCATTGGACGCCCTCATCACCCATCTCTCGAAACGCCCTTGGGTTTGAGCGGCCAGGATCAAAGCAAACCGAACGCATGTAACAAGACAAAAACGGGGCTGCCAAAGCAGCCCCGTTCTGACCAGATCACAGTCCGCCATATCAGTGATCCGACCTCACTTCAAATCAAAGACCATTATGCAGGGGTCTTAATCAGGACTTGCCGTCATAAGACCCATCAAGGAAATCGCCAATAATGGAATGAAACAATTTCGGTTTTTCCAGATGAACAGCATGAGAAGCTTTGGGCACCACGCATAGATCCACACTTGGAATGCCCTGCCAGAGGCTTTCAACCTGTGGCCATCGGTAGGATCGATCGGAATCTCCCCAGATCACCAGCGTCGGCATAGTGAGAGTGCTCATCGCCTCTCGACCATCCCAACCCGCCATGGCATCCAATCCAAGAAGGGCGGCTTCGGGATTGGTCAAGCTTCCAATTTCCACCAGTTTGGCATAACCGGCTGCATTTTCACCATCCTTGAACCAGGTCGCAGCAATCCGCTCAATCGTCTTGGCGACACCATCTCGTTGCAACCGCTCCTTGGAAACGGTGATCGGCTCGAACCGGTCCGGCATCAAACCCACCGGCCCCGTCCCGTACAGGATCAGTTTATTGACCATCCCTGGCCGCAGAGCCGACATTTCCTGAGCGATCTGGCCACCCATGGAATGACCCAGCAGGATATAGTCCGTCACTTCCAGTTCATCCAGAAGCTCAAGGACAGCGACGGCCATTTCATGGATGGTGCCACATGCCGGAAGGTGAGCTGCCTCGCCGAAACCGGGAAGACTGGGGGCGATGACATCGAAATCCTTTTGGAAGGTTTCGATCTCATCGACCCACTGGGCTGCACCACCAAGATAGCCGTGAACCAGAACCAGAACCGGACCAGAACCGGCGCGAAGATAAGGCAATCTTGACATTAGCGCATCTGCTCCGGCAGCCACAGAGCCACATCTGGAGAAAGGATCAGAATGGAGATCAGCAGGATCATGGCCCCGATGAAGGGAAGACAGCCCATGATCACATCCCCAATTGTCACCTGATCGCGCCCTATCGCCTGTATGACATAGAGATTGAGCCCCACAGGCGGCGTCAGCACCGCAATTTCCATGGTAATTGTGTAGACCACTCCAAACCAGATCAGATCAAAGCCAGCCGCATGCATCAAAGGATAGATGGTCGGCAAGGTGATGAAAGTCATCGAAACCGGCTCAAGGAACATCCCAAGGATGATGTAGAAGACCAGAACGATGGCCAGAACCGTATAAGGCGACAGATCAAAGGACAGGAACAGCTCGGTGAATTGCTGTGGCACTCGGTAATAGGTCAGCACGAAACCGAACAGAACCCCTGCCGACAGAAGCAGACCCAGATATCCCATGGTACGCATGGTGGCAAAGATGGAATCCTTGAAACCCTGAAAGGTCAACCCGCCAACCCAGAAGGCCAGAATGACCGTCAGCAAGGCAGCAACAGCCGCAGCTTCAGTCGGAGTGGCAATACCGGCATAAATCGCAACGGTAATCACCAGACCGATCAGAACAACCGGACCAACCGTACTCAGGATCATAACCATCGGCATCTTGGATGCATCTTCACTGCTCGGAATATCCTGAGGTTTCAGCATGCCCCAGACCAGAACGACAATCACGAAGCTGGAGACAAGGATCAGACCGGGAATGACGCCTGCAATGAACAGATCACCAATGCTCTGGTCAGTCACAATGCCGTAGAAGAGCAGGATCAGACTTGGCGGGATCAGAACCGACAGCGTACCACCTGCAGCCAGAACACCACTGGACAGGCGCTTGCCATAACCAAGACGCAACATCTCGGGCAACGCCACGCCACCGATGGTCAAAGCGCCCACCATGGAGGATCCACACACCGCACCGAAGCCGGCACTGGCACCAATGGAGCCATAAGCCGCAGATCCCTTGATGCGAACGCCCTGATGCAGGAATTGATAGAGATTGGGTCCTATATTGGATTTGCCGATCAACTCGCCAAGAAAGACGAAAAGCGGCACGGCAAGCAGAATATAGTCAATCCAGACACCCCAGAGTTTCAGCTCGGAGGAGACAATGGAGGTTTCCCAACCTTGAATTTGCCACAGAAAAGGCAAAGATGCAGCCGCAAGGGCGAAGGGGATCGGCAGGCCAATGGTGATGAACAGCATCAACAGGCCGAGAAGGCCGAGGCCAACAACATACCATTCCATTAGAGATCTCCGGACGGTGCGGGTTTGCGGATCAACTGGATCAGACGCAAACCGACATAAAGTGAGAAAAGAACCAGCGCTGCTGCACCAGGCGCCCAGAACATGTAGCGCGGCCAATGCAGAATCTCGGAGGCAACACCGGAATTGAAAGACCGGATCGTAGCGCTTACGCCTGCATAGGCAAAAAAGCTGCCAACCCCGAACATGAGCAGGTGATTGATGATATCAAGCATGCGTCGAATGCCGGGACGCATCACTTCGGTGATCATGGTGACTTTGGGAAAGGCGTCTTCTCGCAGAGCGAAGGCAAGACCTGAAAAAGCAACGGGAAACAGCAAAAGCGCAGTCGCCTCTGTCACCATCCGGTCCGGTTTGCCCAATCCATAGCGCACGAATACCCCATAGGATATCCAGAGCATCTGAATCAGCACCACCACGGCACCGATCCCTGCGAACCAAACCACCACGCGCTCTATCTTGCGGATCAGGCGGTCAAATCCATCATCCATCTCGGACCTCACAATAAAAGAAATCGGGTCCGGTGGCCCAGCTGGACAAGGCCACCGGTGAAAGCCTCAGATCAGGGAGCATGGCTTTCAAGAATGGAGCGGAACTTGTCGGCCATATCCTGGCCACAAGCCTTGTTCACGGTCTCATCCCATTTTGGTTTGACACTGGCAATCAGGCTGGCACGCTGTTCATCCGAAACCGAGACAGCCGCTCCACCACCTTGCATCACGGCATTGCCGACCTGCTGGTCAACCCAGGCTTCATAGCGTGGCTGCAACCATTTTTCGGTCTCGGCAGCCGCCATGGTCAAAGCCTTTTGCTCGTCAGCGGTCAAGCTGTCGAACTTGTTCTTGTTCATCATGTATTGGATGTTGCCGTAAAACAGATTGGCATTGACCATGTAAGGCATCACCGTCCACAATTTCCAGGAACTGTAGGTCGCAACACCCATATTGATGCCATCGACAACCCCACGCTCAGCAGACTGGAACACCTCTTTTGGAGCAACAAAAACCGGCTCGCCACCCCATGTCTCGATCATCATGCTGACCAATGGTCCAATGGAGCGCACCAATTTGCCGTCCAGTTTGCCGATATTCTCGATTGGCTCTTCAAACCACCATTCCTGATCGTAGGAATAGTTTGAATTGAACAAAGGCACCAGCTCGACATTCGCCGCTTCATCCCTGATGAGATCCGCATAGGCCGCATCCAGACCAGTCTGATCCTTGAGACTGACTTCGGACGGATAGAGCGATGTAACCGCATAGCATGGCAGGCGATTATCCGCATTGATCCAGCTGATGTCTGACACCCCGCCCTGAACTGCATCAACACCTTCGGACCATCCATGAAGCGTTGCTGACGGGAACACTTCCACTTTCACGGAGCCACCAGTTTTCTCGGCAACGAGATCTGCAAAATGCGTAAAGCCCTCATATCGGATATCGGCTTCGTTCACATATGTACTCAAGCGCAAGGTCGTCTCGGCAGACGCAGCACCAGCTGACAGACCAGCGACCATGGCAGCGGCAAGTGCTGTCGTCGTTTTCATTTGGATTTTCATATATTCCTCCCAATTTATGCAAGCTCAACTGACGGCTCTCCTCCCCGTCAGGCCCAAGGCTTCCTTCAGTGTTGATTGGCGCATCGTGCCAAGGCAGCCTAGACCAAACGCTAGGCCCTGATAGGTGATTATTTCCAACTCAAATGTGTCATTAATTCATTCCGATATTGCATAGTTTTTATTTAACAATAAGATAAGAGAAAAATGGAGGGAAAAATTTGGACATTAATTGGCTTCAGGATTTCACCTGTCTGGCACGAACACTGAATTTTACCCGTGCTGCTGAAGAAAGAAACATCACCCAATCCGCCTTCAGTCGTCGCATCAAGTCCCTGGAAAACTGGCTGGGTGTTCCTCTGATGAAGCGCTCCAGCTATCCCGTGCAACTGTCCGAAGCCGGACAGCAATTCCTGCCGGTCGCACAGGAAACCATCGCCAATCTGACAGACATCCGCCAAACCTTGCGCGCAGAGGAATTGGGACACACGGCCTTTCAGCGCTTTGCTGTTCTACACACAATTTCAGTCAACTATCTCTCCCGCCGCATCGCCGAATTTGAAAACAGTATCCCGAACTTGCGCGTCAGAATCTATTCTGACAATCTCAGCACCTGCTGTCAGCTCTTGTCCGATGGCACATGCGACTTCCTGCTCTATTACCGGCACAAGGATGTGCAGCCAGTCTTCGAAGAAAGGCAGTTTGCCCGAAAGGATATTGGCACCGAAGAAATGATCCCGGTGGCACAAACCGGCGCAGTCCGTGCCCATGGTTGGGATCTTGATAGTCGCAGCCGAAATCTTATTCCCTATCTCGGCTATGACCCCAACAGCTTTCTGGGGTCCGTCGTCGATCAGACCATCGGTGGACGCAAGCTGCCTTTATCCTTGCGATATGTGGATGCCCTGACAGAAGCCATCAAGCGCCGCATGCTATCAGGCAGTGGTGTTGCCTGGTTACCGGAAAGCGTGGTGGCCGGGGAGCTCAAATCCGGTGAAGTCATGCAAATTGGCGGGAGGGACTTGCATGCAACGCTGACCCTGTCGCTTTTCTGCTCATTGGACCGGTTGGACAAGACAGGTCAACAAGTCTGGAATTCTCTGTAAGCCTGACTTCACAATCCGGAGCCAGGAGGAGCGGCAGCACCAATCAGATGGTCCCAGACGCGATCATGTCTACCGCTCTTCTGGCTGGACAATCGAATAAGCACAATATTCAACTCTTGTTGAGGCAATTCGGGAATGCGCTCCAGCATCCCTTTTTCCAGATGCTTTCGAACAAGAGTAAGCGGCAACCATGCCACACCAATGCCATCCAGCGCATATTCGCACGCCGCCAACGTCAATGCCGTCTCGGCTTTGGGCGATAACAAGATATCATCAGGCAGAACAGGCAGGACAAACCGGCTCACAATCTGTCCCAAAAAAACATCAGACGGATAGGCAATAAGCGGGATCTCTCCCTTGCCAAAACCAGCAATCAGATGTGGCGATGCAACCGGCACCAGAATGTCCTCACCCACAACTTGTGCATCGAAAGCCTGCGGCATCAGGGAATCAGCATCACCAGGACTTTCATAGGTAATGGCAAAATCCGCCTCCCCTGACAGCAACAGCATCAAACAATTATCCAGATTGCCAGACCGCACCCGCACCGAAAAGTCCAGAGAACTGGTCAGTTGCTTGACCACCCAAGGGGAAATGGTTGTGGTGATGGCATGCTGACAGGCAAAGGTCACATCATTCCCCCCTGCTTCCGCCGAGACCTTGAGGTCATGTTGCAAGCGGCGCAATCGTCCGCTCAACTCACGAAGCTCAGGCTCCAAAGCCCGCACACCGGGCAAGATGGTTACCGGTTTGCAGGAGCGATCGACCAAGGGAGAACCAATACGCCCCTCAATGGTACGTATTTTCCGCGTGAAGGCTGATTGCGTCAGAAATCTCTGCTCGGCAGCCCGTGTCAAAGATCCGGTTTCGATCACCGCAAGTATGTCATCTATCCAATCCAACTGCATGGCTTCAGCATAATGAAAATGCATGATTATGCAAGATGTGCAATTTAAGGCGCAAAATTCGCATTAGTATCAGCAATTCCCCACGGTTAAGATGCAAAAAAACCAAGTTAGGAGTTTTCCATGCATCTCGCTCGCTACCCTCGCCGTTTTATCGCGCATCTCCCCACCCCTCTGGAGCGTCTGGACCGTTTGACCAAAGAATTGGGCGGACCGGAAATCTGGATCAAGCGTGACGATTGCACCGGGTTGTCCACCGGTGGCAACAAGACCCGCAAACTGGAATTCCTCATGGCCGAGGCAGAATTGCAAGGCGCCGACATGGTCATGACCCAGGGTGCAACCCAATCCAACCACGCCCGCCAGACCGCAGCCTTTGCAGCAAAGCTGGGCATGGATTGTCATATCCTGCTGGAAGACAGAACCGGATCCAACAACGCAAACTATAACAACAACGGCAATGTTCTGCTCGATCACCTGCATGGCGCAACCACCGAAAAAAGAGCCGGTGGTCTGGACATGAATGCCGAAATGGAAGCAGTGGCTGACAAGTTCCGCGCAGATGGCAAAAAGGTCTACACCATCCCCGGCGGTGGCTCAAACCCGACCGGAGCGCTCGGCTATGTGAACTGTGCCTTTGAACTGGTCGGTCAGGCAAATGACCGGGGTCTGAAAATCGACCACCTCATCCATGCCACCGGCTCTGCAGGCACACAGGCAGGCCTGATCGTCGGCTTGAAAGCCATGAATGCCCAAATTCCGCTTCTTGGAATTGGCGTGCGTGCTCCAAAACCAAAACAGGAAGAGAATGTCTATAATCTGGCCTGCGCCACAGCAGACAAACTGGGTTGTTCTGGCATTGTGAACCGCGAGGACGTGGCCGCCAACACCGATTATGTCGGCGAAGGCTATGGCATTCCGACCGAAAGTGGCATCGAAGCCATTCAGATGTTTGCCGAACTGGAATCCATTTTGCTGGATCCGGTCTATTCCGCCAAGGGCGCAGCAGGCTTCATCGATCTGATCCGCAAGGGTCACTTCAAGAAAGACGAGCGTGTTGTCTTCCTGCATACCGGCGGGTCTGTTGCCCTGTTTGGCTATGACGCGGCGTTCGATCACACAAATCGATGGGTCGGATAAGACATAACTTGCATCAAACGCGCCTGACAGGCGCTCCCTATTGCCAATTCAGGAGCCATCAATGGTAACGGTGATCAAGTCCCATTGGGACAGCCACTTCGGTGGAATTCTTCTGGTGTGCGTGATCGCCGCCGCAGCGACCTTTCTGTCCGAGCATTATGGTGCGCCCGTCATGTTGTTTGCCCTGCTTATCGGCATGGCATTCCATTTCCTCAATGATGATCCCAAATTCGCAACCGGGCTGGAATTCTCATCCAAATCATTGCTGCGTTTCGGTGTCGGGCTTCTCGGCCTGAGATTGAGCATGGGGGACGTGGAAAGCGTTGGCCTAGGGGCCATCTCAGCTGTGGTCGGCTTTGTCATGGCAACCTTGGCCTTTGGTGCCCTTCTGGCTTTCCTGTTCGGTCGTCGACTGGCCTTCGGTCTTCTGGCCGGGGGCTCGGTCGCCATCTGCGGTGCATCAGCCGCCCTTGCCATCACTTCGGTTCTTCCGGCCAAGGATAACCGAGAGCAGGACACGCTCTTTGTGGTGATTGGTGTCACAGCATTATCCACCATTGCCATGATTGCCTATCCGGTTCTGTTTCAAATGCTGGGCTTGAGCGATCTGGAAAGCGGCTTTCTGATCGGTGCGACGATCCATGACGTGGCTCAGGTGGTGGGCGCTGGCTATTCCATCAGCGAAGAAGCTGGTGTTATCGCAACATTTGTCAAAATGGTTCGGGTCGCCCTGCTGCCCATCGTGATGATCGTCGTCATGGTCAGTTTTCGCGGTGCCCAGACACAAAAGATCACCCTGCCCTGGTTCCTGATCATGTTCATCGCGCTGGCTGTGCTGGTCAATACAGGCCTGGTGCCTCAGTTCATAACCGAAGCGATTGCCGTATTGTCGAGTTGGTGTCTTGTGATTGCCATCTCGGCACTGGGTGTCAAAACCAGTCTGGCAACAATCTTGCGCGTCAAACCCAGTTACGGCATCATTCTGGTTGCCGAAACCCTGTTCCTTCTTGCCATCGCCGTGGCCTTTGTCATGGGCTTTGGTTTCTAGCCAATCTTACTAAGAGAGTATTTCATATGGCCAAAATCGAACGCCACAAATGCGGTGACCGCATGAGCCAGATTGTTACATGCGGTGATCACGTCTATCTGGCCGGCCAGGTTGCAGCGCCAGGTGAAAGCGTCACCGTGCAAACCGAAGTCATCCTGCAACAGATCGAAAATCTTCTGGCCGAGGCAGGATCTGACAAGAACCATATTCTGCAAGCCATCATCTGGCTGGCCTCCATGGATGACTTTGCCGAGATGAATGCCGTCTGGGACAAATGGGTACCCAAGGGCCATGCCCCAACCCGTGCCTGCGGCGGCGTTCCTTTGGCCACTCCCGATTACAAGGTCGAGATCATTATCACTGCCTGCAAGAAATAAGCCGAGGTGGGCAAGAAAGCACGCGGCACATGTTCCCTGTGCCGCGTACCCAAACAGATTTGTTAGTCAGACACCTCATTCATGTAGTCATGATACAGAGCAGCTCAGGTCCACGGCCTAATGAATTGCAGTGGGATTGATGATCATTTGAACAGCCCCCTTCAGGCGCGACACCCCCAGAACAAACATGAATTCCTTCACACCATCCCGGACCAATTCCCGGGTTTCCATATTTTCCAGAATATAGATACCATTCTGCGGAATAAGAATTTGGTGAACCTTGAAAACCCCATCAGTGCCTTTCTCAAAAGGCACGGCTTCCAGCCCCCATGTATCCGCACCAACTGCAACAACCCCGATCTCGGCCAGATAATCTGCGCCGGAAATCCCAAGACCAGGCTCCACAGATACATATCGTTTGTGATCTTTTTGCTCGCCATCGAGCAAGTTCAACCAGCCGGAATGAAAGAGCACCGTATCACCCTCACGCAATTCCACACCTTGCGCTTTGGCAGCTGCCATGATGTCTTCCCTTGTATAGGCGGTCCCCTCCTTGACGATATCCTGACCATAGAATTTGGCCATATCAAGCACCACACCACGCGTTACCATTGGCGGCAACTTTTCAAGACCAAGTTTTGTCAGACCATCCGTTTTGGCAAAGTCGTTGTCCTTGAAGCCATTGTAATATGTATGCTTCACCCCAATATGACCTAATCCATCAATTTGAGGACCAATACCCAACCAGCCCATGAAGATATCATCATTATAGGTCATACCATTGCTGCCCAAACCCTGAGTTTGAATCTGGTTTGGTTGCAAAACGGTAACGCTGAGAGTGCGTGGAAAAAAAGCCGGTGTATCCTTACCGACAACAATGCCCAGATTATAAGTCTTGCCGGTTTTAATCAATTTGCTCGCCGCCAGAACACTTTGTGCTGTGATCCGGTTGGCAGCGCCAATTTCATCTTCCGGCCCCCAAGGGGATTGGGTCCAGTCACTGGCTTGAGAGGCAACCATCGTCAAACAAGACAAAGCTGCCGTTAAAAAAATCTGCTTCAACATAATTTCCTCCCGTAAAATGGCCCTCCCTTTTATTGGCTCGGTGGGCCATGCCCGAACCAATACTCCTTCCTCTTCTGAGTGATCAAAGTGACGCCTCATAGATCATGATGGCATCGTCATAACCCAGTTCACGCGGGTTATTGACGAGCAGGCGGGTCTGCTTCATTGCATCACTGGCCAACTTGGGAATATCACCTTGCCCAATCCCGACATGGCGTAAACCAGCCTCCAGTCCCAATTGGGAATTCAATTCTCCAAGGCGCTCTATGAAATCAGCAGTGACCGCCTGACTTGAGCGATTGATCTCGATATCAGGAAACACAAATGGCGCCAATTCAGCATATGCCTCAGCGCATTTCGAAGCATTGAAGCGCATCACCTCAACCAGGACCAAAGCGTTGGACAGGCCATGTGGCACATGAAACAGACTGCCGACCGGATAGGCCAACGCATGAACTGCAGCCACCGGAGAATTGGCAAAAGCCTGGCCCGCCATCATGGAACCCAGCAGCATTTCCTGACGGGCCTGTATGTTTTGCCCGTTAAACACCGCCTCACGAATATTGGCTCCCAACAAGCTCAAGGCTTGTTTAGCCAAAAGCCGCGATATGGGATTGTTATTGGCACTTTTGGAAATATAGGCCTCAATGGCATGCACCATGGCATCCACACCGGTTGCTGCCGTGATCGGACCCGGCAAGCCGAGCGTCAATTCAGCATCCAGCAGCGCAATGTCAGGCAGAATGACAGGTGACACCACGCCCTTCTTTTCTGCTGTTCCGGTAGTCAGAATGGACACCGCAGTGACTTCTGATCCGGTTCCGGCTGTCGTTGGCACCAGGACCAGAGGCAAACGGCAACCCGTGGCTTGATTGACGCCATAAATCTCATCAAGAGATTGATCCGAGACAGTCAGCAACGCCACCATCTTGGCCACATCCATCGAGCTGCCGCCTCCAAAACCAATAACGCAACCGCATTCATTATCCTTGGCGCTTTCAACTGCTTCAAGGACCGTAGTGGCCTTTGGATCCGGCTCGATCTGATCGAAAAGTACAACGCGAAACCCACTTTCTTCCAAAGAAACCAATGCAGAATTCGCCAAACCAAGCTTTACAATCCCCGGATCCGTGACAAACAATACGATCCGGTTCGATTGCGCCCATGCCATCTGAGCCATTATGGAACCAAGCCGGGCTGCTCCCCCATGAATTTGCTGAATGGAGGGAGCGGTATTGAAAATGAAATCTGTCATGATAATCCTCAGGCCGCTGAAGCCGAGCTGGCGGTCATCAGACTGATTTCGCCTCGCTCGATGGAATAAACCTGGTCCACCAGTTTTTCCGAATGGGTATAGTCGGACTCCGAAATCAGAACCGAAAGATTTTCGGCTTTCAGATCTGCAATCACTTCCATCAACCGTTGGGCAAGCGCCGGGGCCACGCCTTCAAAGGGTTCATCCAGCAACAGAAGATTGGAGCCAGCGACAAGGGCGCGCGCCAGCGCGACAAGCTTTTGCTGTCCACCGCTTAATGTAAGAGCCTTGCGGTCGGCAAAACGACCAATTTCCGGCATCAGATCATAGACCCATTTGACACGCCTGGTTTCCTTGTTCCCTGTCGCCCACAGAGACACCATGATGTTCTCTTCAACACTGAAATGCGGAACAAGACGGCGATCCTCGGGCAGATAGCCAATCCCCAACGCCGCCCGCTCGTGGGGCTTGGCATCATGCAGATCTACCCCGTCATATTGGATGGATCCCTGCTCAAGCGGCAAGGCCCCCATGATGGCCCGCATCAATGTAGTCTTGCCCGCACCGTTGCGTCCGATCAAACCGCAAGTCGCCCCGGTTCCGATTTCAAGGCTCACATCACGCAGGATAGGGACACGTTGAATGGAGAGATTGACCATATTCAAGCTCAACATGATGCCTGACCTCCTTGCTGCATTGAGGTTTCGCGATGAAATTCGCTGCCGATAACGAATTCGCGCACTTTTGGCTCTTTCAAGACATCATTCGTTGAACCATCCGCCAAGATGGTACCTTCATAGAAAGCCACACATCGCGGGGAGAATGTCTCGATGATTTCCATGTCATGTTCGATGAACAACACGGCGGTACGGCTGGATTTCAGGGCATCAATCAAGGTCTGCATGAAGTCCATTTTTTCATCGGCGCTGACACCGCTGGTCGGCTCATCCAGAAACAGCAGATCAGGATCAGCCACAGTTGCCATGGCGATATCGATCAGCTTGCGCACTCCTTGTGGCAAGGTGGAAATTTCCTGATCGGCATAAGCATCAATCTTGAATCGTGCGAGAAGATCCCTTGCCTGCTGTTTCAACTCGCAGGAAACAGCAGACTTGAACAGGGATATGCCCTGTTGTCTGGACAGGATCAAAGCGGTCATGATGTTATCGATAACCGCCAGTTCCGGGAAAAGCTGAGGGATCTGGAATGACCGGCAGATACCCATCTGCGTGATATCCCGGGTCGGTTTGCCGACAATATTCTTGCCGCGATAGAGAATTTCACCCGAGCTGGGTTCCAGATAACCCGTGACCATGTTCACGAAGGTTGTCTTGCCAGCCCCGTTCGATCCGATCACTCCAAGAATTTCACCTTCATTGATGGTGATATTGATATCCCGGGCCGCATAGACAGCCCCAAAGGTACGTTCCAGAAACCGGGTTTCCAAAATGGTTGTCATATCAGCCTCCCACAGATTGTGCGGCATCGCCGTCGGTGGATTTTTGCTTGTTGCCCATTTTCGAAACCAGAGACCACAGGCCCTTTGGCAGAAACAGAATGGTGAGCAACATCACCGTGCCCAGGATCATCTGCCAGGTATTGGGAGAAATCTCGACGGCATAGACACGAACGATTTCCAGAATGAATGTCCCGATCAGCGGAGCCGCAATATTGCCGATACCGGACAGGATGGCGACAAAGACGAATTGACCCGACGTGGTCCAGTTGGTCATTTCCGGGTCAACATGGCCCAGAGCAAGAGCCCAGAGCACACCCCCGATAGCCGAGACGGATGCGGCCAGCATATAGGTGATCTGCACCAACCTGTGTGCAGATGTGCCCAGATATTCCACGCGCAATTCATTCTCGCGGATCGCTTCATTGACATATCCCACCGGACTTTGCAGGAAACGATGCAAGGCCAGAGCACACGCGATGACAAGACAGCTGGTAATGATATAGAGAGACAAAAGCGCTGCTCGCCCCTCGGGCGCCCACCCCAGATAGGTCGGAGTTGGAAGATTGAACCCATCGGTACTACCAAGCTCCTCTGTACTGGAAAGCAATCCAAACAGGATCATCGACAAGGCGAGGCTGAGCATTGCATAGAAGATCTCACGATATCGTCGCATCAGAATGCCGAGGATTGAAGAGACCAAAACGGCTCCAACGAGGCCAAGGATCAACAGCAGGAAGAGATCGGTGATACCCCAGAATTTTGCAGCCATTCCGGCGGCATAACCGCCAATACAAAAATACAGTCCCTGCCCGAAGGAAACGAGACCCGCCCGCATCTGGATCATCACACCCAGAGCAACCAGACCGGTTCCCATGGAAACCTGCATATAATTGACGATCCATTTCGGAAGGATGAAGGCCAACCCGATCAGGATCGGCAGGGCAAGCAACAGCCCCAATTCTGTACGATCAAGTGACTTGGTCATATCTTCCTGCTTTCTGCCAGAGCAAACAGGCCATAAGGTTTGACGGCCAGCACCACCGCCATGACGAGATAGATGGAGAAAAGTTCGGCAGGAGGATAGAGATGCACGGATGCGGCGCGCGCAAATCCGACAATCAGAGCGCCAAGCATTGCGCCGCCAATGGAGCCCATACCACCAATCACGATGACGGCAAACGCCATGACAATGATCTCGGCCCCAATGCCCGGCACCACGGAGACTTCCGGCGCCGTCAAAGCTCCACCAAGAGCTCCCAGTGTTGCACCAATCAAGAAGGTGATCGTGAAGAACAAGGTGACATTGATGCCAAGCGCCGCACTGATCTCCCGATCCTCAATCACAACCAGAAGCAACTTGCCCACCCGGGTATGATTCAGCCCCCAATAGAGCAACAGCCCACAGGCAATCGCAACGCCAATGATCAGGAATTTGTAAACGGTATAAGGCAGTCCGAAGACATCAATGGATCCAAGCCAATACGCTGGCTGATAAGCCACGTAGCTGTCCGTCCCCCAGATCAGCTTGGTGACATCTTCCAAAATCAGGAAAATCGCATAGGTCACCAGCACCATCAGAACCTCGTCCCGACCATAAAGAAAACGCAAGATACCGCGTTCCACGACCAATCCCGCCACCACCCCGGCAATCAGGGCAGCCAACGGAATGATCAGATAAGTCAGGGCCATGGTATTGCCGGTCTGCGTATACAAACCGATGGCCCAGGCCGAGGAATAGGCACCCAATGCATAAAACCCGCCATGGGCGATATTGAGGATGCGCATGACACCATAGATCAGGGTCAGGCCTACCGATGAGAGAAACAGCCATGCGGCAAAACCCAGACCGTCTACAGCAATAGCGACTGCGGTCAGCATTCTTCACTCCAGATTTGAGAGATTGCTTGTCCCCATCCCGGTTGAAATGGAGAGTGTCGAGGCGGCGCAATATCCTTGACATGGCTTGCATACCTGCCTCGATCATTTTGATAAGGAAGATGCCGCAGCCCCACCGTGCAACGACACCTTCCCCTCTTGGGAGACTAGGCTCACTAGAGCCTAGTCACACCGGGCGCCTTTGAAGCCACCCTTGATCCAATCGATTGATTTGGCACCGGCAGGTGGATTGACGCAGGCAGCCTTGAAGCGGACCACATCGACCAATGTCGCCTTGCCGCTGTCCTTGTCATATTCATAGGTGCCATAGGCGGTATCCTGAATAGCCTGATGGCCATTGGCCAGGGCCATGGAAACCTTGCCGCTTGGACCTTCCCATTCCAGACCTTTCAAAGCAGAAATTATGGCGTCCTGATCAGCACTTCCAGCTTTGTCAGCAGCGGCCTTAACACCCAACAAGGCTTGCGCCATCTTGTAGGATGGATAGGTTGGCAGGGTACCAAACCGATCAAAATAGGCCTTGCGGAACCAATCATTCAGCTCTGACTTGGGAGCCAGATCACCATGAGGCCCCCGTGCCCCGATGACGGTACCGTCCGGCATCTGGGCACCGAGACGATGCATGGCCGTCTCGCCAGTGGTCAACACGACCTTGGATCGATCAAACACACCCCGTGCTCCACCCTGAATGATGAAGGCCTCCATATCGCCACCCCAGAAGCTAGAATGAACCACATCCGGCTTGGAAGTCAGCAACGCGGAGATTTCCGAACCATATTGACCGGCATAGATTTTGGGGAACTGCTTGGTGACAACTTCTGCCGAGCCATCCAGTTGCTCGGCAGATGCCGAGAAATCCCGCCAGGAATCCTGACCCCAGGCATAATTCTGATTGATCCCGGCAATTTTACCGCTCTTGGCACCAATCTTGGCCAGATAACGGGCTGCCGCCACATTATCCATGGTGGCATGAGCACCAGTGCGGAAAGTATATTTTGGATCTGTGACAATATCCTCGAAAATCTGTGGGGTACCACAGTCGAACAGGATCGTGAGCTTTTTGGCCTTTTCAGCTTCTGGTGCAATGGCCTTGCAGCTGCCGGAAGAAATGTAACCGACAACCATGTCAACATCGTCTTTTTCAACCAGCTTCAGATAATCGGCATTCTTCTGCTTCGAATTCTCATCAACAAAAATCGGCTCGATGGACGCCCCGCCAATCCCGTTTGAGGCATAAGGCGCAGGCACCAACCCAGCATTGATCGCCTGGATCATCAACTCGGCCGCATTTCTCGCAGGCACGCCAAATGGCCCCGCAGCACCACCGGACAGGAAAGTCACAAATCCGATTTTGACAGACTTGTCCTGCGCATATGCATCTGCCGAGACACCCGCTCCGACCACAATGGCAAGGCTGGCAACGGCAATCATTGATGAAGTTGTTTTGAGAATGGCGCCAAACGGCTTTGCCAAGCGTGACGATATAGCCATGAATTTCCTCCAAATTCTATCCTGTCAGGAGATAGAAATCCGCACAGCTATTGTCTCCGTCTCTTGCAAGCCGGTGCTTTCTCAGTGCGAAATCCTCCCTGCGCTCCGTGGAACGCATTCCCATTACGTGGGGGATTTCGATCAATCTCAATTTGGACAGGAAAGGTTTCTGAGCGCCTTCCGCTCAAATGGCTCCAAATGCGAGCGGCAAGCGCTCGAAGTCCGATTTTCTGCAATTCATGGAGAGTTCGATCCATCTCCATCAAGGCGTGGCCATGCTTTGGGTGGGTAATAAATGGACCATTCCCCAAGTTGACTCGTTGCCGGTGGGAAGTTGTTATTGAACATGGTTCTGCCAATCGCCTGAACCTGCATCATCTGATGGCTGTCAGGATCCATATAGGATTGGAAGCCCTCCGGGTCCTCCGGCAAATTCAACTTCAATCCTTCCAGGGCTACCCGGATTGCTTCTTTATCAGCAACGCCACCCGCCTGATGCACTGCTTGGGCGATGGCAAGAATACCAGTGTAAGCGCCTTGTGCCGCATAGCTTGGATAGCGTCCTGCTTTCTCGCGAAAGGCCTCAACAAATTCACGGTTGCGTTTGGTAGGAGGCCAGTTGAGATGATGACGCGCGGACAGAACCATGCCCAATGGCATGTCATTGCCAAGCTCGGCCAGGATTTCATAATTGCCACCAGCATCAAAATTCATGATCTGGGTTTGATTGAACAACCCAAGCTGATTGGCCTGTTTGACAAAGGTCACCAGATCAAGCCCCCAATGACCGCTGACCACAATATCAATATCCGAGCGAGACAATTGCTGGATATAGGTGATGAAGTCGGTCTCGAACAATTTGGACCAATATTCCCCCCGAATATCCAGTTCCATATTCATGGAGCTGAGAAAGGCCCTCAGATCTTCCCATGCCTGATATCCATAATCATAATCCGGTCCGATGAACGCGATCTTCAACGGTTTGTTTTGATGTTCGTATTTCTGTTTGATATATTTGGCCCCGGCCAGCATCGAAAGGCGGGTGCCATTATTGACGCGAAAATAAAACGGATGCAGCGCCTCGCTGATCAGGCTCGGCGAAGCATGATCCGTACCAATGAAAAAAGTCTCGCTTTCACGGGCGCGCTCGGACACAGCCCGAGCTATATTGGAACTGACCACACCGCAAAGAAAAGCAACCTTGTCTTCTTCGATGAACTTGCGCGCAATCTGAATGGAGCGAAGTGTTTTGGAGCGCGTATCCTCTATGCTGACATCCAGCACTGGATAGGCTTTATCGGTGGAAGAGCGAAGGAAATCCTGCGCCATTTCAATCGCAATTGCACTGTCACGGCCATAAAGTCCGCCAGGTCCGGTCAAAGGATAGAGACACCCGACCTTGACCACCGAAGCAGGTCGGGTTTCGGCTTGCGCCAGAGAGGCATCATGGAAAACACATGTCAGGACCAAAATCCAGCCCGCAAACAAATTTCGCCTTATTGATGATCCCATCATGAAAGCCCCAATCGTTGCATGCGCCGCTTCAGGGCATGTCGAGAAATACCCAGTCGTTCTGCCGCCAGTCCTTTCTTGCCCCGACATTTCACCAAAGCATCCTGTATCATGTTACGCTCTACATTATCCATGGAATCCTCGATTGAGAGCGGCACTTTTGGCTCGACATTGCGGATCTCGGACGGCAGCTGATCAATGGAAATGACCTGCCCCGGATGCAGAATGGTCAGCCTCTCGATCAGATTTTTCAACTCACGCACATTGCCCGGCCAGCGATAGGAGGCAAAGAAGCTGCGCGTGGATTTGTCAAATCCGATTGGCGGCGTTGCAACCTCATCTGCAAAGCGACGAGCAAAATGCAGGGCCAGCAACTCGATATCCAGCTCCCGCTCGCGCAAGGGAGGAATTTGGATAGGCATGACATTGAGGCGGAAAAACAGATCCTGTCGAAAGCATCCCTCTTCCACCGCCTCTTCCAGATTGCGGTTCGTTGCCGCAATGATCCGGACATCGGACTTATGATCGCGCATCATCCCAACCGGGCGATAAGCGCGGGTCTCGATGAAAGTGAGCAATTTGGCCTGAATGGCCAAGGGCATCTCACCGATCTCATCCAGAAACAAAGTACCGCCATTGGCGATTTCCACCAGACCCCGGCGCTTGGAAACAAGCCCCGGCAAAGCACCACGCTCGGCACCAAACAACTCGGCTTCAATCTGGTTCTCGGGCAAGGTCGCACAATTGATTTCCACGAAGGGCACTTCCTTGCCGCTCCCCCGCATATGCAATTCACGCGCAACCACCGCCTTGCCCACACCGGTTTCCCCGGACAACAGCAATGTCTTGGCATTGCCCTCAGACAAGCGGTCAATCTGTTCACGCAAATTCTGGATCAGCGGGCTATTGCCAATGAAGGTGGCATCATTGCTATAGCGTTCCCGCAGATATTGTATCTCTGCCACCAGTTGGCGGCGAGCATTCGTCTCTTCCAGAAGCAGGATCAACTCGTCCACGTCGAATGGTTTGGAGAGATAATCAACCGCTCCCATCTTGATGGCCGTCACCGCGTCCTTGGTATCATCAAAGGCTGACATCATGATGACAGACACATCCGGCATTTCCGCTTGAAACCATTCGAGCACTTCAAGACCGCCCATTCCTGGCATACGAATGTCCAATAGAACAATATCCGGTTGCTCGCGCTTGGCCTGGCTGCAGCCGATATGACCATTGTGGGCCTCGGAACATTCCATACCAGCCTGCCGCAAGGTGAAGGCCAGGGATTGCGCCAATTTGATCTCGTCATCGATAATCAGAACACGGGTCGCAGTCATTGCTCCAACTCCCGACTGCCATGTGGCACATCAACCAACAGGTCCTTCGACCCACCAAGCGGAAAGGAAAGAATGAAGGTGGTGCCAACATCTTTCTCGCTCTCAATGGTCATGCTGCCTTGATTGGTCTCGACCAACTGACTGGTGATGGACAGACCAAGCCCCGTGCCTTCGGTCTTGGTGGTAAAAAAGGGCCGCAATATTCTTGCCTTGGTATACTCATCCAGCCCGATACCAGTGTCAGAAACAATAATCGTTGCCTGGTCTTGCTCGCGAAAGGCCTGCAAGGTCAACAACCCGCCCTCTGGCATCGCCTGTATGGCATTCAAAGACAGATTGAGCAGGATCTGTTTCAGATGAGCGGGATCAATTCTGATTTCCAGAGTGGAATCTCCCGATAGATTGACCGTGATGCCATTTCTATGAGCTGTGGAGGCCACAAGGGTTCGAATGCTGCGAAACACATCACGGATCAGAACTCGTTCCAGCACTGGATCACTGGGTTTGGCATAATTCAGAAATTCTCCAATTGTCTTGTCGACACGGGTGATCTCCGACGAGATGACCGCATACATCTGTTGTCGATCCGGAGCGGTCTCTCCTCTGTTCAAGCCATGAACTGTTGTGGCAATTGTCGTCAAGGGATTGCGTATTTCATGGGCGATCCCCGCCGCCATATTGCCAAGAGCTGCACGCCGCTCCACATCCACCCGCGACTTGATCAAGCTCTCCAATTGTTCTCGCATGCGATTATAGGACCGCGCCAACATTCCCAGCTCTCCCGGCGCATCCTCAGGAACCGAAACACCAAAATTACCGTTGGCCACCGCCTTGGCACCTTCATTGAGTGGCCAGAGATAACCGGATAGCCGTGACGACATCTTGAAGAACAGCCAAACAAGCACCAGAATGGACACCAATGCCGCAAAAAGGAGGAAATAGCGGATTTGTGTTCTTGGCTCTTGCAGATTCCCAGTCCCCTCAACCAGCTGGATACGCCATCCGGGAAAGAATTGTCGCGATCTGGCCAAGACCTGTTGTGCGGCGGCTTTTGTTCCCACAGGGGTCAGTCTGATCCGGTCAAAGACAATGATCTGGGGGTCATAGACATCAGGCTCCACCAGCGAGGCCACCTGCTCTGTTAGAGAGGCCAGTCTTGTCCGCAGGGTAACGAGACCAATTTTCTGATGGTTCCTGATCACGGCCATACGAATGAGAAAATAGCCTGGTCGACCATTTTGTGGCAACACGGGACCCAGAACCTCCACATCACCATGCTGCACATAGGGGAGCTGGGTATAATTCAATGGGCGGGGACGAGCACGCAACGCCGGCACCGTCTGCAAGATCTCGCCATTGAGATCTGTCAACTCGATAGCATAGATATCCGGGCTCTCGGCTTCCAACAAAAGAATATCATGCAAGAGATTGGAGAGTCCCGGTTCTGGACCTCTGGTAAAAAAATCGCTGGTGTCAGGCAGATCAATGATATTTTCCAACCGATTGACCTGCACCGCCATGAAATGGCTCATTTTGGCGGCAACCGCCTCAAGATTGGCATCAATCCGATTGGTGATCAGGCTATTGAGCAACGTGGCACTATATCGGTCATACAGCACAGCAATGGTGATCAACGGGATCAGGGCAGCGATCAAGGCAGCAAGCAGATATCGCCGCACAAGATTCAACTTGCCCAACTCAATGGAAATCATCGGTTAATCGTCCTCCCATCCAGACAATAGCATCCCGAGCTTTGAGCGAAAATCGCTCACACTCCACATTTTGAGCGCTTTCCGCTCATCTGCATCAATTTCAGAGCCATCTCACTCTCAAACAGGATGATCAAAAAGCTCGCATGATTGAATGCTGTCCAGGATAATCAGGATGGCAAGAGCCAAGTCCAATCCGTCGCAGAATGTGCACGCATTTGCTGCGTCAGCCATCGCTCTGATTAAGCTCAAAGAAGCGGTTCACAGCTTCTACTCTGTTACGGGCACTCAGTTTTTTATAGGCATTCTTGCTATATTCAGCGACCGTATTGGGCGAGATATTGCAGGCAATTGCGCATTCCTTGGTGCTGAGGCCCTGACTGAACAGATAAATGACCTCGCGCTCGCGAGGACTGAGCTGCACATCATCCGAGATTTGCGGGGCCACCAAAAGCGAGCGAAAATCAGCCTTTCCATTGGCACTCCCGTTCACCGGACCATGGCAGATCTCCTCGATCCGGCGATGGGCGATCAGACATAAAAAGCGCAGAGGCTCCAACTGATCCTCAATCTTTGCCAGAAAGTCATCCCGCTTCAGCCTTGTACCCAGATTGAAGCCGCCATAGCGCTCCGAACCGCTCAGCCGCATGGGCAATGCGACACCTGAAATGAAGCCGGTCACCACGCTGGCCTGACGGATGAACTCCAGCTCTTCCTCTGTTAGAGCCTCATAGCCTTGAGCAAATTCGATGCCGGTGAAAATCGGCTCATAGGAATTGCAGCAATGCTCGAAAAACGGATCATCCTTCACCTGGATCAGGTCATAGATCTGAGGAATATTCGAGCGCATGAGGGCCTCTTCGCCATCTGCGCCAATGGTCAGATAGATCGCATAGTCAAAGCCCAGATCGGACAAGGCTTTGAGCAACACAGCCCATAGCTCTTCCACGCTCTCCTGTTGCTCCAGCCGCGCAACCTCTTCCCAAATTTTCATGCATAGCTCCCTCGATTTGGGGGGATGGACAATGACGCGCCTCTTTTTCATATCATTGTCGATCCAAGGAGTCATAAATTGAATATTTTTAAAATATCAAATCTGTTTAAGACCATAGTTCCGCTGACCTTTCTCTGTGGACCAGCCTTTGCCAATGACGCCACCATGTTCGTGTTCGATGCATCCGGGTCCATGTGGGGGCAGATCGAAGGACGCAGCAAGATTGAAACCGCCCGCACGGCATTCAGGGAAATTGGCCAGAATTGGCAAGGCAAGCAAACCGGCCTCATTGCCTATGGCCATCGCAGAAAAGGCGATTGCCGCGACATCGAAACCATCGTGCCTTTGTCAAAGGATGGATATGGCGCGGTGGCAGGGGCCATTGCATCGCTGACCCCCAAGGGTAAAACACCCCTGTCGGCAGCTGTCCGTCAGGCAGCGGAACATTTGAAATTTGAAGAAAATGCCGCGACTGTAATCCTATTCTCCGATGGCATTGAGACTTGCGACGCAGACCCTTGCGCCCTTGCCAGCCAATTGGACACTCTGGGCATCGACTTCACCGCTCACGTAATTGGCTTTGGCATCGCCAGCAAGGACGACAAAGCAAAATTGCAATGCATCGCCAACAATACCGGCGGCACCTATCGCGATGCATCGGACGCCGGGTCACTGAAAGACGCCTTGAACAATCTGGCAAAGGAACAAGCACCCAAAACAGAAGAGGAAGCGACAGGCAGCACCCAACTGACGCTGACACTCGCCCTTGGTGAGGGAACAGTCCGCCCCGATGAGGTCAGCTTTCGCGCCATAAATCAGAGGACCGGCAAGAAACAACTCCTTGGCAAATTGCAGGGTGCGGATCAGATCCTCACCGGCTTGTCAGCCAAACTGGCGCATGGTCACTATCAGATTGAAGCCATCAGTCCTGAAGGCAAGGGAAGTGTGGATGCACAGATCAATGGCAAGAGCAAAGAACTTGCCGTCCCATTCACCGCAGGTGCCGCCAGCTTTTCCCTGCTTGATCAAGGCCCCTATCAGCTTGGTATCGAGCATTCCTTCTTTCTGCATGCCGAAGGAGCGTTGCAATCCAATGCGGAATATTCGGTCCAACTGATGGATCCGGCAAACAAGACACGCATCGATCAGGAATATCGTTTTGGCTCGGACGGAGCTGGCCTTTCCTGGCATACCTTTGCCTCTCCCGCCAAAGCCGGTACTTATGAAGTTCAGGTCATACAGGACGGGAAAATCCTGTCCCGTTCACCTGTCGCCTATGTGGCAGATCACACCCCCACCTGGACTGGCGATCTGGACGGAGCACCCGGCGGCAAACTGAAAGCTGGCATCACCGGCAATCTCTATTATTCCAATCAACTGGTCCTGCGCCAAAACGGCCAGGAGATCCAGAGCACAAGCCTCGAAAATCTGATCACTCCGCAAGGTCTGTTCCTGACTTTACCCGCACAATCCGGGACTTATGATCTATCCTATATCCATACTGATGCAGCAGATAACAGGGTCGAGACAAACCTGACCACCCTTCGCGTCGGCGATGTGACCTTGCCAGATGATCCGGACAGCGTCGCTGCACCAACTGACCAGAGCAATATCAGCGATAAGGATCGGCAGGTCTTTGAGGTAAAGAACACACCATCCACCGCAGACCCGGCAACCTTGCGCAAGGTGACACAAGACCAGATGAGCCATTATTGTGCCGATCAGGATCTCTGCCTCATCGATATTCCACGCCTTGGTGCCAGCAAAATTCCGCTCCTGCGCGGTTTCGGCCTGAATGGCGCAAGTGACGATGGCCGTGGCCGTCCCACTTTCACAGTGTTCAATGTCGAGAATGGTGAATGGCTGATCCATAACCCTACCTTCATGCAACAGCTGACCGATTGCATTGGCTATGGTCCATCGGGTGAGCGCGACCCGGACCATGGCCCGACGGTCGACAGCATGTGCATTTTGCGCGATTCCAATGGCCGCTCCGTCTATCAGTTTGAATTGCTGGAGGAATGGACATCCAACCGCCTTGCAGCAAGCAATGCAGCGATGGAGAAAAAGGCCAAGGCGTCCGGCCATCTGGATGCCGATGGCCATGGCCCCGATATGGCAGATCTCTCTCAGAGCCTGTTTGGTGATTGGACCCTGACCACTCTGGATCAGAGCAAGCCTTTGGGTATGATCCGCTTTGAACCGACACAGAACAATGCTGAGACAACCGGCATGATCTCCTTGCAAAATCAGGCGCTGATCAGGATGCCACCGGTCGACATTGCCTTGCCCAAAATCACCCTTCAACGCGACGGAGCGGAAGGGGACGTCTATTCCATTCAGTTCGAGGGGGGCGAAGGCGCTCAAAAAACCAATGTTTTGCTAAACAGACCCGGTGACTGGGACGGTCAAGCTCGGGAATATGTCGGTGTTCTGGTGACCAATGGATATAAGGCACAATTCAAGGTGCGCGCCTTCAAACAATAGGAGAGATGAGATGAAGACCCGTATCCTGATGGCCGCCCTTGCTGCCTTGCTGATAACAGCTCAGGCCAAGGCAGAGCAAAGCTATTGTCACTTGAGCGGTGATGCCCTGTCCAAAAAATTGCAGGAATTTCTTCCCGGCCAATGGCATGTCCATAACACCTTCGGCACGCTCAGCTTCAATGGCATAACCATGCCGCTCCCAAGTGGCAATGACAGCGTGGCCAATATCACGATTGGCGCTGACGGCCTGCAAATCAACGACTTGCCTGCCGTCGGCCCCTATGATCTGCGGATTATCGAAGATGCCAGATTCACTCTCGACCTTCCCTCTCGCCAGATCATGGAAGACGGCAAAGCCATGTTCGGCGATCAACCAAGCCTTCTGTCAGGAGAGGAAATTCGTGTGCTGGCCTGCGGCGAGAAAACCCCGCAATTGCATGCCAAAGGCAAGTTCAAGGATCCTGAAGGCATGATCGATTTCGATCTCTATCTGTTTGTGGTCAATGAGACCACCATGTATGGCGTGGTGCGCGGCGAGATGAAAAAAATGGGCGGCGTCGCAAAACGCCTCACCCATTTCAGAAAGCTTTAGAGCCCAAGCCAGATATTCCTCAATCACGCGGCGCAATGATCTCATCAAGATAGGCATCAATCGGCATTTCCGCCCATTGTTCGCTATCGGTATGTTTCAGCGCCACAGCCACGCCTTGAACGGCTTTGCTCAACGCAGTGATGGGACCCGCTCCCATTGCCAGACGCCCGATGAACAAGCCAGCCAGCAAATCTCCGGTGCCTGCCGGTCTGACATCCATGCGCTGATTGCTGGCATGCACGCTTCCTTCGCTGTCAGCGTAGATGCTGGCAATCAATTCCTCATTGTCAGGAACAGGCACGCTTGATGCCAGAATGGCCGGGACAGATAGTTTCTCCCGCGCGGCCTGTACCGCCTCAGCATCAGAAATCGCAATCCCGCTCAAGGCTTCCAGCTCGAATGCATTAGGCAACAGACAGTCTGTGAGCGGCAACAAGTCATCACGAAAGATCGTCTGCAATTCTTCTGGCGCAAAGAAACCGAGATCGCTGTCTCCCATCACCGGATCACAGGCATAATAGAGATCGGGATTGATCTGCTTTGCGCGCTCCACAAATCTGGTAACAATCCTGGCCGATTGAGGCGAGCCAAGAAAGCCGCTCAGCACCATCGAGGCCCGCTGCAAAAGCCCGCGCTCCTGCAAGCCAAGCAACAAATCTTCCAGCCAGACCGGCGGCAGCAGATCGCCGCGCATCGTGGCATAATGCGGATGGTTGCTCAAAAGCGCTGTCGGCACCTCGATCAGATCGATACCAAGAGCCCGCATCGGGCGCGCAGCTGCGCTGTTGCCCACATGACCAAGGCAGACCTGACTTTGAATGGAAATGACCAACGGTCGCTGGGCGCGATCAGCTGTTTGCATGTCTTTGTACCTTCCAGATCAGCGAGGATGCTATTTGCCGGTGAGACGTTTGGACCAATCTTCCACCTGCATCGTCTGCAAGCGACGTTCGGCATAGCCACGCCAGCCATCGGGCAGATGCTCCAAGGCCGCCATACCAGCCAGTTCTTCCCTATTCAGCACATCGACATAGAGCGTCTTCCAGAGCCGGTGAAGCGTCCAGTCCGGCGAGATGCGCTCCACCAGCTCCAGCTCTTGTCCCGCTTCGCAATAGCCCTCTTCCAGCACCCGATAATACCAGCCGGTCATGCCACTTTTCTGCACCTGCTTGGCCATGCTCGGGACACCAAAGCGCAGGTTCAGTTTCCAGCAAGGCTGTCGCCCTTGCGAAACTTCAATCAAGGCATCGCCGAAGCGGAAGCGGTCCCCAATCGCAACGCTTTGTTCAGTCAGGCCAGTAGTGGAGATATTCTCGCCAAAGGCTCCGGGTTGGCTGAGCACTGCCTGCTCGCCAATCAGCTCACACCAGCTTTCATAATGCTCGAACGGATAATGATGGACGGCTTTCGCCAACCCGCCATGATGTTTCAGATCCGCCTGCGCATCGGTCTCGAACCCGTCCTTGCGCAGCATCAGCCGCGACATGACAGGGCGTTTGACAATGCCACTTTTCACCTCGTGGCCGGGGATAGCCTGAACGCTTCCGACCAAGAGCTGATCAACCTTTGTCTTCATGAATTGAGCCCTTCCAGCCACGTCTTCAGCATTGCCTGCCCGGCCGCCTTGAGAGCCGGTCCATATTTGATAGCATCATCGCGCAGATCGGACGGGTCAATCCCGGCGCTGGCCAGCTCGGCAGCATGGCCCACAAGCCAGCGTTCCAGCCCGCTTTCAGCATCAGCTTCCGGGTGAAACTGCAAGCCCAGAATATTCGCTCCCATGGAAAAAGCCTGAACAGGGCAGTGTTCCGTTGAAGCCAGTTGCGTGGCCCCATCTGGAAGCAAGATCTGATCCCCATGCCAATGCAGAACCGGGACACCATCCAGCTCCGCCAAAGGGCCCTGTTTGCCCTCATCGCTCAAGGTCAAAGTCGAGAAGCCGATTTCCTTTTCTTCCATCGGCGTGATCTCGCCGCCCAAGGCCGCTGCCATTTGCTGCGCACCAAGGCAGATGCCCAAGGTCGGCTTGTTCGCTTCAAGCCGCGCTTCCAATATATGCTGTTCTTCTTGCAGGAAGGGATAGTCGTCCATCTGATTGACCCCGACCGGTCCACCAAGAATGATCAAAAGCTCTGGAATGCAGGGATCCAGGGTCCAGATCTCATTAACGCCCACATCATAATAATAGATCTTGTAGCCATGATCGCTGAGAACACCTTCAAAGCATCCCAGATCCTCAAAATCCACATGACGGATGACAACAGCCACTTTCAGCATTCGATCTTCCTTAACCCTTCAGAACCGTCTCTTCTGTCCTAATGGCAAGCTTGGCCCGAAGACAGATCCAGTTTCGATATTCTCACGGGGCCAGTTCGGCGCTTTGGCAGGGAAAGCTCTGGGAGCAGGACTGACAGCAGTATTGCGTCAGATTTTCAGGATCAATGCCGACCATGGTGCGCCCCCGTTCTCGCAACAGGCCAAGACTGACCAGCTTGCGAATGGAGCGCGACATGGTTTCCGGAGTCATCCCCAGCTTGAAGGCAACAAGCGCCTTGCTGAAGGGCAACAGAGCCGGACAAAAGCCAGAATGCCCATACGAGCGTTTCTGGGCACCAGCAATCTGACGCAAAAGATAGCAGCCCACCTTCTGCGGCGCATTCAGCAGAATTGACCGCTCCAATTCCTCTTCCATCCGCTGCACATTCTGCGCGACATGGCCAAGAAGAGTCCAGGCATAGGCCGGATCGGCGGCAATGGCCTTTCGAAACAAGTTGGCTGGCACCTGCAGGATCTGCGTTGGCTCCAGGGCTTCGGCATAGCAATCAAAGGGACTGTCCAGCAGAACGGCACTTTCACCAAAGATCTCGCCCTTGCTCAGCAGCTCGACAATCACTTCGCGGCCGTCACGGGTGTTGCGATAGATCTTGATGGATCCTCGTTTGATCATGAAGACCGATTGCGCATCCTCTTCCGGGCAGCAGATCAATTCTCCGCAGACCAGATTGCGTGGCCGCGCCTGTTTCATCAGTTCTGGTGTAAAAATATTGCGCGCCTTCATCGGCAAGGCATTGCCATGCCCAAGCGCCATTGGATCCGGAAGATGTCCCATCTACCCCTCCCAAACAACAGGATCGAAAAAGGCCGGAGAAGCAAAGCCTCCCCGGCCCGTTTGCTGGTACCAAATGGGTAATGGGTTAATTGGCAGCCAGCTTGCGGGGGGCAAAACCTACAGTGCCCCAACGTGGGCGATCATGAGAGAAGATGCCAGCGGGGGATTCCATATCCACTTCCTTGACCTTCTCAAGACTGGTGCTGTCGAAGATGACCAGCTTGTTGCCATTATATCCGGCACTGGCATAGATGAATTTGCCATTGGCCGTATATTCAGGGAAATAGGCATGCCCGCCCACATCCAGCAGCTTGGAAACAGACAGGGTTTCCTTGTCGATCAAGGCGAGTTTGTCCATATCATCACCTTCCACGATATCGACAATCACATAAGGCGCGTTCGGATGGGCCGCAGGGCTCTCGGTCTTGCCGGATACCTTCAGCTGCTTGATCACCTCGAAACTGTCAGCATCAAACAGGGTGACAAACCGATCATCATCACAATGTGCACCAATATTGGTGCCGACGCCGATATTGCGGCCAGCTTTGTTCTTGAAGATCGCACCGGACCCGGTATGCGGTTGGCAACCTGTTGCAATGGCTCCCACCATGCTCTTTGTCTTGAAGTCGATGACACTCAATTTGTTGTCGTCATAGGCAGCGATATACATGTAACGACCATCTTCGGACAAGAAACTGTCATGCAAATGGCGGCCAACATTCTTGATCTTGGTGGTCTCGAAATTCGGGGTGGATGTATCGACAATCCAGACCTGTCCGGTTTGCTCCAGCGAGATCGAAACATAGGGACCGAAATGCGTGGCAGTGATGGAACCGGAATCCCCTTCCACCTGCTTGCCATCCGGATCAACACCTTCCAGCTTGAAATATTTCAAAGGCTCGAGGGTCTTGGCATCCAGCAGCACTGCCGTATTGGGCACGAAGGACCCGGCAACCACATATTTGCCGTCAAAGGTCACGGCAAGGGATGGGCCGGTAAAGCCAACCTGGACGGATCGCACCGCCTGCATGGTGTAAAGATCGATCTTGTAGATCCGCCCACCATCGGTTTTCAGATAGGCCCAGCGCTCGTTGGATGGATCATAATTGACGATATGCGGCGCACGGTCGACGGGCAGCTCTGCAATCTGCTCATTGTTCGCGCCATTGAAGAAGACAACCTTGGAGCCATCGCGTGCATAGGTGCCACGAGCGGTGACAGCCATGATATCGCGCATGGAGCCTATCGCATAGGTAGGGGCATTGGGCAGCTTGCTTTCATCCTGCACATAGACCTTCACGGATTTGCGGATATCATCCATGGTCCATTCAATGTCCCGCACAGGTGTTTTGACGATATAATCGGCAACGGCAAGAATGTCCTCCTTGGACAGCTTTTTGCCCCAGCCCGGCATCAGGGTATCTTCCACCCCGTCCGAGATCAGATCCACCAGATCTGCGCCCTCCACCCCATCATAGCGAGTACTATTCAGGCCGGGAGCGATATAGCCACCCAGATCCATTCCATGACAGGAGGCACAATAGTCTTCATAGACTTGCATGCCTCTGTTTGGCTCGGCGGAAGTGAGTGCAGTCGACATGAGCAACATGCCCATGGCAATGGAGACTTTATGCCCGAAACTGATAATCATGTGTCCGGTCCTTATGTTTGACAACAAAGAATTGAAGCTGGAACTGATCATCTGGCAACAATCGTCTGGTCACTCGATTGCGCGAGAATGAGGAGAAATTCAGCCCCGGCAAACACAGGCTAGGCGTCAAATTCCGGGCGCAATAGAACCGGTTGAAAGGGAGTCGCTAGACCGGAAAGAGCGACAAGGATCGGTGAGGCTTGGCAAGCTCCAAAAGCTAAGAAATTCCCCTGCGACAAGAGGAAGCAAATGCCGGACACGGGCAAAGGTCAGCACAAACCGGCCCGTGCTCTTTTGGAAAACCGGCCTATAATCTGGAGCCTCTATTCGCCAGTTCGGTCCAGTTTTTGGGCAATCTTTTGCAAAATATGAAGCAAGTGATCGATCTCCCGCTCCGATCTGTCGGCAAAGCCCAGACGAAAGCCATCATCTTTTTGAAAGGCAACCGGATAGAAGCTGTCCAGCGGGGGAATTTGCAACCCCAAGAGGGACGCTTCATTCAACCAGCGCCGTGCAGACTGACCAGACTTCAGACGAATCCAGACCGCCAGCCCCCCTTGTGGCCGCTCCACCGAAACAAAGCGTGAGAGCTTTTCCTCGATACCGGCAAGCAGATAATCCAGCCGCTCTTCATACAGCAAGCGGGCCTTGTTGGCATGGCGATAGATGGCTCCCTCTTCAATCAGCGAGGCCATGGCCTTTTCGACCAGATAGTCCCCCTGCCGATCCATGAAACTGCGCGCCCGGGCCATATCCTGCACCCGCGTCGGCGTTGCTACCAGATAGCCAAGCCGAAAGCCGGAAAACAGGATCTTGGAGAAAGAACCGATATGGATGATATTCAGATCATCGTCCTTCTGCGCAATGAGAGGCAGCAAGGGCTGCCCCACATAGCGATATTCATGATCATAATCATCCTCGATGATGAGAAAATCATGAAGTTTTGCCAGCTCCAAAAGTCTGACGCGTCGTTCAGGAGACAGGCTCACCGTCGTCGGAAAATGATGATGCGGCGTCAGATACAGCGCCCGAAAGCAATGACCTGTTTCCAGCATGCTTTGCAAGGCATCAATCGACAGGCCATTCTCATCCACGGGGATACCGACAATCTGGGCACCCGAGGCTTCAAACGCACGCCAAGCCTGACTGTATCCGGGCATCTCCACCGCAATCCGATCACCTGACTTGAAGCATGTCATCGCGCTCAGATAGAGCGCCATCTGACTGCCACGGGTCACAATGATCTCATCGGCGTTCGCCGAAACACCGCGCTCCTGTCGCAAATAATCGCTGATGGCCTCGCGCAAGACCTTCAGGCCACGCGCATCTGCCGATTGTTTGATATGAGCATATTTGAGCGAGGAAACCGCCGAACGAAATCCGTTGGCAAGATCGGCTTGCGGCAACAGGCGCGGGTCTGGATGTCCATCGCTGACAACATCGTCGCTGGTTTCAAACAGAATGCGATCTGCCAGATTGGTCGGGGTAAAACTGGATGTCTCTTTAATCGGGGCCGGACCTTCAGACAGAATGACCGGCAGATCCTTCGCAACAAAGGTACCACTGGAAGGACGCGCCTCCAGCCAGCCCTGCGAAATCAATTCCTGATAGGCAGCATCAATGGTCTTGCGATGCATGTTCAACATCTGCGCCAAAGTTCTGGTGCCGGGCAACTTGTCCTGCGGCTTCAGGCGTCCACGCTTGATGTCATCAATGATCGTGTCGGCCAAATCCAGATATTTGGCGCGCTTGACCGTTCCCTTTTGCTCGAACACGAACAGATTTTTCTTGAAACCAAACTCTGACATGGCATCAAGGATAGCAAAAAGAAGGTCGAAGAAAACAGGCTTGAAAAGCCAATTCTCTCCAATCCACCCAACCCATCACCATATTTCTATCAAGACGAAAGCTGACATGGAGGATTTCGCGCAAGAATACACCCGACCGATCACATCAGGATAGATTTCAGCAGAAAGTCATGCAGAACCTTACTGCCTGATCTGGGCGTTTTCATACCAAGCACCGCACGGGCTCCATAGCCTTCCAGACTGTCGAGAATGATTTCAGCGACTTCACGAGGATCGGTCTGCTCGTGAAAGGTGCCAGCCTTTTGTCCAGCAAACAGCAACCCGGCGAGCGCATCCACCAGTTTCTCATGACTGGCAATGAACAGATCCGAGATTTCCTTGTCGCGGATGGCTTCACCAATGATCTCGAAAAACAACATCACATAATCAGGATCTTCACAAGCCTTGGTAAAGACCTTCAAAAACCGGCGCAACGTCCGTTCAGGATTGCGATAATCCGCCAGCAAGGTGATGAGCTCTTCAACCTCTTCCTCTTCCATGGAAGCGATTTCGATCAGCACCGCTTTCTTGGAAGGAAAATGATTATAGAGATTGCCCAGACTGATCTCTGCACGCCTGGCAATGTCCCGAATGCCGGTCTGATTGTACCCTTTCTCCAGAAAGCATGCCAAAGCCGCATTGATGATATGGGCGCGTCTCGCCTTGATTGCCGTTTTCTTATCCATACAGAATTCATAGAGCGCGTTTCAGAAAAGTTGAAGCCCTTTTGCCCAAGAAAGAGATTGAAACCTAATGTTCCTCAAATTATATAACATGAACAGTCGTTCGTTCAAACAAATGATAAATCATCCTTCTCTGCCATAAATTTGACCAAGTAAGCCTGACAGAGTGCCCTCATTGTTCCTTTCCTGCCGCGAGAGTTTGATGTCTTCAGATCTGGAAACCAAAGCCACGCAATCCCCACTTGTTCCCCGGCTCCTTGCCCTGACCGCTTCCCTCATCGTTCTGGGAGCCGTGGTGATCTATCTGGATTCGGCACAAGACACGATCGATGTGGAAACAGAAGAAAGCATGGTCAACACACTGCCGGTCTCAGTGACGATGGTGACACCGAAACGGCACACGATCCGGGTGGAGGCCTTTGCCTCTGTCACACCCCGTTGGCAGGCAGATATCACCTCCGCCGTTTCTGGCCGGGTGATCGAGGTCTCCATGAAAGCCTTGGCCGGGGAGCGGGTCATTGAAGGCACCAGACTGATCCGCATTGAACCCTCGCGCTATGAAGTGGAACTCACCGCATCGGAGCTGGCAGTCAAACAAGCCGAACTTGCCCTGTGGCAGGCCGAAAATGCCCGCTTGCTGGCAAAAAAGCAATTCCAACGCGATGGTCGCACGCCACCGAATGATCTGGCACTGAAAATTCCACAGTTTGAAATTGCCAAGGCCAGCCTGAGACAAGCCAATGCGCGACTGAATGCTGCCAAACAGCAACTGGCAGACACAATCATAACAGCACCCTTCTCCGGCTTTGTCACCAATCGCACCATCAGCCCGGGCCAATCAGTCAGCGTTGGCGACAAGCTTCTCAAGCTCGTGGATGATAGTGTCTTCGAGTTGGTCATTCAGCTCGGCACCAGAGATTGGGCTTTGCTTGCCCATCCCTTGAAAGGGCAACAGGCCGACATCCTCAATAGTCGCGGCGATGTTGTGGCCCATGCCCGGATTCGCGAAGCCGCTGGCTTTCTGGATGAAAAGACCCGCCAGCACAAAATCTTTCTCACCATCAAGGCAACCGAGAATGCGCATATTCTCTCCGGTGACTTCCTGAAGATCTCTCTGCCCGGTGCTGCTATCGAAAATGCCATTTCCCTGCCGGAAAGCGCCCGTACACAAGAGGGGTATGTCTGGTTTGTGGATGATCAGTCTCGCCTGTACCGCACGTCACCTGAAATTCTGTTCCGCAGCAATGAACAGATCATCATCAAGTCCCCTTCCCTTCCCAAAGGACAGGAAAAAAGTGTGGTGACCACACCTCTCGCTTCATTCCTGCCCGGACAGGAAGTACGCCCTCTTGTCAGCAAGCAGGAAAAATCAGGTGATGGGGAGACAAATTGATGCATAACCTCACCGCCTGGTTCATCCGAAATCCGGTCGCGGCCAATTTGCTGATGGCCTTCATTCTCTTCCTTGGTGCTCTGACGCTTTTTGGTATCCGGATAGAAGGTTTCCCACGCATCCCGCCGGAAAACATAACCATCTCCACCTATTATGATGGCGCAACGGCTGCTCAGGTCGATGAGTTGATAACCCGAAAAATAGAGAAAGCGTTGGAAGGACTGGAAGGCGTCAAAAGCCTCAATTCACAGTCCCACAATGGTGCATCCTCTGTCATCGTGCGCCGCGCCGGTGGACAGGATTTGCAAAAGCTCCTCGACAAGGTGCGCCTGCGTATCGATGGCGTAGTTGATCTGCCAGACAAGGTCAAACGACCGGTGATAGATGCCAGCGGCTATGACTTTCCCGCCCTCTATGTGAACCTGTATGGCCAAACCGATCCGGTTACCTTGCAGTCGCTCTCAAAACGCCTGAAACAGGAATTGCTGTCCGAGCCGGAAATTTCACGTCTGAAGATCTGGGGTCTGCATGAGCAACAGATGCGCATCGAAATCAGGCCTGAAATGCTGCTGAGACATAATCTGACCATTGACGATGTCAGCACACGGATCCGCGCCCAATCACTGAATTTCAAGGCGGGCAAACTGCGCACGGTCGGCGGTAATATCTATCTGCGCACCGACAGCAAAGCTCGATTTTCCGATGATTTTGCCGCAATTCCGATCATCGAACAGGCCTCCGGCACGCTGGTCACACTGAGTGATATTGCCACCATTCACGATGGCTTTACGGAGGGTGACTATCTGTTCCGTTTCAATGGCGCACCAACTTCCGGCATGGAAATTCTGGTTGGTGCAAAAGAGAATCTGTTGACCATATCGGATGTGGTTCACAAGGTGGTCGACAAGTTCGAGACACAATTGCCCACCAATGTGAAGGTGGTCGTCTGGGGCGACAGCTCCAGCTATATTGCTGATCGGCTGGAGCTGCTTGCCGATAACGGCCTTCAGGGCCTGATGCTGGTCGGTATCATTCTGGCACTGTTCCTGAATGTGAAGCTGGCCTTCTGGGTGGCCATGGGCATTCCCGTCTCGGTCCTTGGTGCCATGGCGGTTGCCGGGTCCAAATGGGTGGATTATTCCCTCAATGACATCACCACCTTCGGCCTCATCATCGCCCTTGGCATTCTGGTGGATGATGCGGTGGTGGTTGGTGAAAGCGTCTATGAAGAAAGACGCAAGAACAAGCATCCTGTACTGGGCACGGAAGCTGGCGTCAAACGTGTGGCCGTTGCCACCGTCTTTGGTGTGCTCACGACCATTGCTGCCTTCTCACCCATGCTGATGCTGGACAACCCGCTCGGCAAAGTGCTGGCCAGCTTTTCCGGCATTGTCATCTTCGCTCTGATCTTCTCACTGATCGAAAGCAAATTCATCCTGCCCGCTCATCTGGCGGCATTGGATCTGGACAAGCAAAGTCGCTTCCCACCAGCTGTCCTTTGGCGCAAAATACAGGCCATTGCACAAGATGGTCTGGCCTGGGTGCGTGACAGGCTCTATCAGCCCGTGCTGGGTCTGGCGATCCGCCAGCGCTATGCTTTCCTCATTCTCTTCATTGCTTTCGGATCTCTGGGTCTCGGCCTCATCTATCATGGCAAGATCAAAACCACCTTCTTGCCGGAAGTCCCGGGCCAGATCATCTCCATTGCCATGGAAATGGACAAGCGTGCCCCCTTCAACCTGACCCGCAAGAATCTGGATCAGATCGAAGCCATCGGCAACGCATTGAATAAAGAATTGCAACAGCAGCATGATCTGGCGGAACCGCCCATCCGCGTCGCCTTTGCCATCATTGAAAGTGCCCAGTCAGCCATGATGTTTGCAGAATTGCTGCCCGTCGCCCAACGACCCAATCTGCCCATTCTCGACATTGTGCGAGAGTGGCGAGAACGCACCGGTACGCTGGAAGGTGCCATCAGTTTGCAATTTTCCGGTGCGGAGGAAATGGCAGGTGGCTTTCAGCTGAAACTGCAATCCCGCGATGCCGATCTGTTGGCCCTGGCCAGCAAGGAGATTCGTGATTTCCTTGATGGCATCAAGGGCGTGCACAATATCCGCGATAATATGGCCCCCGGCCAACCGGAGCTGGATATCAAGGTACGTCCAGAAGCGCGCAGTCTGGGCTTTGACAGCCAGACATTGGCCAGCCAGATCGGCTATGCCTATGGCGGCTCGCAAGTCCAAACCATCCAACGCGGCGATAGCGAGGTCAAGGTTTTCGTGCTCAATGATGCCAAGGCCCGCAACGATCTGGACGATCTGATGCATAGTCAACTCCGCAACAAGGATGGGCAATGGGTGCCAATCAGCGCGGTCGCCGAGATCTCCGGCCGGTATGTCTCCAGTTCCATCCAGCGCTCCAATGGCATGCGCATCAACAGCGTGCGTGCAAGCATTGACAAATCAGTGGCATCACCTGAAGAAGTCAGCCAGGCAGTGTTCCAGAGCTTCTGGCCAAAAGTGCAGGCCAAATACCCTTCGGTGGAATTGGTCACTGGCGGTGAGTTGTCCGAGATTGTCGAAATCAAGGGCGGTCTGAAGAAAGCCCTGATCCTGGCCTGTGTGCTGATTTATGTGCTGATGGCGGTGCCGCTGAAATCCTATTGGCAGCCTGTCGTCATTCTCACCATCGTGCCCTTTGGTTTCATCTCTGCCGCCTTTGGCCATCTGATCATGAATCTGCCTCTATCGCTTCTCTCCTTCTTTGGCATGCTGGCACTGACCGGCGTTATCGTCAATGACTGTCTGGTGATGATCACCCGCTACAATCAGGCGCGAGAGGAAGGACTGGATGTGATGACGTGCCTGCATGAAGCAGGTGTTGGGCGTTTTCAGGCCATATTCCTGACCACAGCCACCACGGTCATGGGGCTGATGCCGCTGATGTCGGAGACATCCGAACAGGCTCAATATCTCATCCCGGCGGCGGTGTCGCTTGCCTATGGCGAGATCTTTGGCACCATGCTGACCCTCATTCTGGTGCCTGTATTGTTGGCCATCACCGAAGATGTGAAATCCCTGTTCGGCTTTGACACTCTTCGGTCCGCCCCCACACCAGAGCCAGAACCCCAATCTCACTCTTGAATGCATTTCATAAAGGATATTTGCATGCCATTCCCCCGGCTTATCCCTGCGGCTCTTGCTGCCTCCATGACACTTTGGGCTTCGCCACTTCTGGCGGACGAACCCTTGCGTGTCGAGATCAACAATATCAAATCGAACAAAGGCACCATCTATGTGATGGCCTTCTCCACCAAGGCGGATTTTGAGACCATCAATGAAAAAGCCCTCAAAGGCATTGCCTATACAAAGGCAAGCATGGCCGAAAAGGGTAAGCTCACCCTGCTGGTGAAAGGCGCCAAGCCCGGCTGCTGCGCCCTCGTTGCCTTTCATGATGAAAATGACAACAAGGACATCGATATGATCGCCGGCATTCCGCGCGAGGGCTATGCTTTTTCAAACGGCGAGAAAGACGGCGAACCACCAGCCTTTGACAAAGCAATCGTGAAGGAAAACTCTACCCAAATACCGCTGATCTATTGGTAGGAAGTCCTCGCTACGTCACATGGTCAAGAAAGGTCAAGCAGGCCCTTGACCTCAAGTCGACTTGAAGTTGTAGCTTAACCTCCACTTTTCAAATCCCCGATTGAAATTTGGAGTTTCCTCATGTCGACAGACCTTCTTTTCAACGCCCTCATATTGGGTATTGGTGCAACCATCACCATGGATCTGGTTGCACTGATCCAAAAGCATCTCCTGAAACAACAGGTGCTCGATTATGCAATGGTAGGTCGCTGGATCGGCCATATGCCAAAGGGGTGCTTCACTCATAGCCCCATCATGAAAAGCCAGCCCATTGCCTTTGAAGGCCTCATCGGCTGGGCAATGCATTATCTGATCGGCATTCTTTTCGCCTTCGTCTTTCTATTCATAATGGGCAATGGCTGGCTGCAAAGCCCGATCCTATGGCCAGCCCTCGGCTTTGGCGTGGCAACCGTCATCGCGCCCTATTTCATCATGCAACCCTGCCTTGGCGCAGGCATCGCCGCCAGCAAAACTCCTGCCCCAAACATTGCCCGACTAAAAAGCCTCGTTGCCCATTCCACCTTCGGCATCGGCCTCTGGCTCACGGCTCTTATCCTGCCTTTTTAAGAAAGTTTTCAGAGCGCCCCTTTGGATAAGAAAGGATTGCCGAACAATCAGGGGTAACACCCGGGCGAAAAATGCTCATACTCTGCGCAGGACAAGCAGCCATTCAATCCAGATCAGGATGCGCAGATGTATGAGTTCAGCAAAGACAAGATCCTTTGGAAGGGCAAGACGCTCAAAGGTGCGGATGCATCCAGCTTTGAAAGCCTTTCCCCTACCATCGGACGCGATGCCACATCCATCTATGTCAATGGCAAGATCGCAAAGGTCGATAAGCAAAGCTTTGAAGTGCTTTCAAACAGCTATGCCCGTGATCGGGAGGCCGTCTATCTCATCATGGAAACAAAGCTCAAACCGGTCAAAAACGCCAACCCTGCAACATTTGTTGCGATTGGCGATTGTTTTGGGCGGGATTCAACCTCTGCTTTCTTTCGCACCAGCAAAATGCGTCTGAACAAGGGATGCAATCCTGAAAACCTCAAAAGCCTTGGTCATGTCTATGCAACCGATGGCGTCTCCTTATTCTTTGGAACGGAGCGTCACGCTTGGCCGGATGATCTGGATGCCTCCGGGCCAGAAATAAAGCTCAAATGGTTCTGCGACAATGAGGTCAATCTACCGATTCTGACCCTCACTGATGGCCAGACCTGCTGGGTGGCCATCTATCACAATGGTCAGCGCTGGTGGGAATGCCAGGGAGCCGGTTTTGAGACTCTCGCTCCGCTCGCCTTTGACAATGACAGCACATGGAATGCCTCCTACGTCAGAGATGATAACAATATCTGGTTTTATGGTGCATCAATAGCCGGTGCCAATCCGGCAAAGGTGTACATGTTTGGCCAAGACATGCTCAGCAACGGCAATCAGATCTGGCATGGCGATCGGCTGATTGCACAAAAGGCAAGCGATATTTCTTATATCTGCCACTATTCCACTTACAATCCTGACTATCTCAGCGGCCCATTGGTACATCAGGGTAATCAGCTGGTCGTGCATGATTTGGAAAAAGGCCCTCAGATCCTTGCTCAGACAAGAGGCATGGCAGAACGGCTTGATCAAACATCCTTTGATGAAATCCTGACAAGCAGCTTGCGCGAGATATATTCGACCTTGCTTGCCATCATCTGCCATCTCCCCCCAATCGTGAACACACCCGGCGATATCGGACAAAAGCTGCAGGAAAATCCGCAGCACTATATCAAGCCAGATACCTTGCCGGACTTTCAGGCAAAGCTGCACAGCGATGGCCAGATCGAACTTACCTTGTCTGACGGCACCATCTTGCAACAGCCATTATCCTGCTGGTACACGCTCGGCTGTCATCTTTGCTGTATGGCGCTGAAACGGGAGCCGATGTTCCTACCCTATCCGCCGGTGGGTACCATGCTGCCAAACAGTGTCGATATGCACCTCCTGCTCATGAAACGGCATCGATCGGCCTTCTGGAACTTGACCAGCGCAGCTTTGCGCCATGGCCACGAACAGGAGGCCAGAATTCTGGCCCATTTCTGTTTTTCTCTGGCGCTCGGACACATCCAGCTGGACGCCGAAATGCTGCAGGAACTGGTCGAGATCCCAAGGGAATTGATGAGCAATTTCCAGTATGACATGGCTCATCATGCATTTGAGGTCACGACAAACCTTGCTGTTGGCCGATTGATCCTGAGAGATAGATGGCTTGAAGCAGAAGACTTTCGTGACCGCATTGATGTGATCGACACCTTGCATGGTGCCATTCTGGAAACCGACAAGATCGGGATTTTCTATCAGGAAATCATCCCGCAACTCATGGCCCGATATGGCTGCGAGCCCCTGCCTGCTGTCCGCGAACATCTGGCCATGACATTGGAAGCCGCCCTGATCAGAGGACAGGTAGACGGCGAAGTATCACACAAGTTCCACAATGAAGCCATGCTGCCGATCATCGAATTCTGCATTGCCAATGGCATAAACACGTATTTCAACCGCGCACGACTGGCCGAAACCCTGTGGGCCCTTGACCGCGATATGGAAGCAAATACCATGTCCGAAACACTGATCGCAGACATCGGAGAGGACGCGCATCTGCCCGGTGTATATTGTCACCGCCACATCTACCGCACGCCTCGTCTCTGGTTCTTGCGCGGCAAAACGGACATCGCCTATCGAAAAGCCGATCTCGCAACCCATGAAAAACGCCTTGCCGCCCTTGAAGCAGACTATGACATGCTCATTGCACGCTATGGCGAAAAGTCTAGCCAATGGGACGAGATGAAAGACATCAAAGCTGATATCGGCCGATATAAAGACGCCATCACCTCTGAATAACAGATGTGGCAATGGCCCCTTTCAAATCCAGGGCATATTCCCGACAAGCATGCATTGATCTCGGATAAGAACTTGTTTTAAAAGAATAATTTATGAATTTTCAATGGCCGCATGTTCATTTAAAACGCTCTATCGGCAGGATTCGAAACGGAAGATATTGGGGAGGATCACTTGTTGGTCCTCCTGAGCGGCGCGCTCTACATGCCAGGTGGCTTTGACCTCATAGGCCTCATTCCAGCGATATTTGCTATGGAGCGTCTGGGACAGATGCGTGAAGATATAGAAGCGCTCACCATTGCTGGCTTCCAAAGACTCCACCAGGATATCAATCCCTTCCTCATTGTCCCCCAGAAGCAAACCGCAGATTGGCACACCGTTCGAGCATCCAAACTCGCCCTCGACAGTCCAGATATGGGTCTTGCCCTGCCATTTTTCGAAAATGAACGGACCACTCGTGGAAAATCTGGTGGTCAGACTATAGCCCTCGCTGGCGCTATTCTTCTGCCCGACATAGAGCTCGCCATTCTCGCACGCCAAGACTGACGGAACATAGGAAAACGCCAAAAGGCAACCGGCCAATATCCTGGATTTCATGATGGAAAAGTCCTACTTCAATAAATTCATCGATCTTGTCCATCAGCGTAAAACGACAAACCCAATCCCGCAATGCAAAGAGTGAGGGCGAAAGGTCGCCCCCACTCACGTGCCCCACCACATTGATGAGTTTACGGCCTAGAAGCCTTCAACGACAATCTTGCCTTTGGCCATGCCGGTTTCAATCAGACGGTGGGCCTCTCGCATGTTGCTGGCATTGATTGGTGAGAGCGTCTGCGACAGCGTTGTTCTGATCCGCCCGGCATCAATCTCATCCGCCACATAAGACAGAAGCTTGTGCTGCTCGATCATGTCCGGGGTCTGATGCATGGCGCGGGCAAACATGAATTCCCAATGCACGCTTGCCGATTTCATCTTCATCCCGGCCATCGGCATGGGCAGATCGGTATCATCGATTGTCACGATGCCACCTTGCGGACGGATCAGCTCCACCGCTGCATCCCAATGGCGCATGTCATTGAAAATGGCAACATGGTCGACATGCGCAAAGCCTGCCGCACGGGTCTGGGCCACCATGTCTTCGCGGTGATTGATCACATGATCCGCGCCGAGGCTTTTCACCCAATCAATGGTCTCCTGGCGGGACGCTGTGGCAATGACGCTCAAGCCTGCCTGTTTGGCCAGCTGAATGCCAATGGAGCCAACCCCTCCGCCAGCACCGATGATCAGGATGGATTGCCCGGCATCGGCACCATCGCGATCAATGCCAAGACGATCAAAGAAGGCTTCATAAGCGGTGATGGTGGTCAAAGGCAGAGCGGCAGCCTCCGCATAGCTGAGGCTCTTTGGCTTGTGGCCGACAATGCGCTCATCCACCAGATGAAACTCGGCATTGGTGCCAGAACGGGTGATATCGCCTGCATAATAAACGTCATCGCCCGGCTTGAAGAGCGTGACATCCGCGCCAACCGCCTCGACCACACCAGAGGCATCATAACCAATGATGCGCGGGCTCTCTTCCACCTGATCCTTGGGAGAGCGAACCTTGACGTCGACAGGGTTCACGGCAATGGCTTTGACCGCGACCAGAATATCATGCCCTTCTGGCTTGGGCGTCTCGATTTCCAGATCAAGAAAGGAGGTCTCATCCTCAATCGGCAAATAATGGGTGAAGCCTACGGCTTTCATATTTCTTTCTCCTGGTTTTTAAATTCGACGGTGACAAAGAGCAGCTCGCTCTCACCGATATTGGTCAGGTCATGGACAAAAGCATTGCTCGGACCAAGGTCTGGAAAATCTGCGGTGTCGCCGACCCGATAGCGCACATCAAGAACATGCCCATCATCACGCCGGGAGCGGGCCAACCCGTCCGTCAGCACAGTCCAGAAATAAGGCCGGGCATGGCGATGGGGCGGCAGGCTTTCACCCGGGGCCAGACGCAAATGCCAGATCCGCATGGCTTCTGTTTCCTTGACCAGCTCCGTGCCGATATGATCATCGGCATTGGCGATCTCCTGCGCGCTCAGCGGTCGCATCATGGCGCGGCCTCATAAGTGCTGTAGCCCTCTTCCGCGCCGCCAAACAAAGCATTGCCATCAAACTCAGCGAGCGGCAGATCTTCCTCAAAACGGCGTGGCAAATCCGGGTTGGCAATGAAAGGACGCCCAAAGGCAACGGCATCCACCAGCCCACGCTGCAAAAGCGCATTGGCCTTGTCCGGGCCATAGCCCCCGGCAACAATCAAGCAACCGGAATAGGCCTCGCGCAACTCCTTGCGAAACCAGTCTGGCGTCTCCGGCGCATCATCCCAATCGGCTTCGGCCAGATGGATATAGGCCAGATTGATCTTGTCCAGCTCCTTCGCAAGGCGCAAAATCGTCTGCGGTGCATTCGGATCATCCATGCCCCGCTGGGTGATGAAAGGCGAGAAGCGAATGCCGGTCCGATCCGCTCCCATTTCGCCAGCGACAGCCTGCGCCACCTCGATGGCAAAGCGCAAACGCTTCTCGACCGAGCCACCATAGGCATCCTTGCGATGATTGGAGCTGGAGCGCAAGAATTCATCGATCAGATAGCCATTGGCGGCATGGATCTCGACACCATCAAAACCAGCTTCCCTGGCATTGGCAGCGGCCGTGCGATAATCCTCGATCACCCGAGCAATGTCGTCGCTCTCCAAGGCACGCGGCACCGGGCAGTCCACCATGCCGCCCTCACCACTTTTTGGGTCCACCACCCAGACGCTGGCATCAGGCGCAATGGCCGATGGTGCGACCGGCCTGCCATCTTCATGAAACATGGCGTGGCTCATCCGGCCCACATGCCAGAGCTGCAGCACAATGCGGCCCCCTTTTGCATGCACCGCATCGGTCACCAAACGCCAACCTGCAATCTGCTCCCTGGAATAGATGCCGGGCGTAAAGGAATAGCCTTTGCCTTCCGGCGTAATCTGTGTTGCCTCTGTGATGATCATGCCTGCACTGGCACGCTGGGCATAGTAATGCGCCATCATGGCGTTCGGCACATCACCGGGCTGCGTGGAGCGCGAACGGGTCATTGGTGCCATCACCACCCGGTTGGGCAGATCCATCGCACCAATAGACTGTGGGGTAAAAAGCGGGGATGTCATGGAAAAGTCCTTCAGTTGATCAAAGCGCCACCATCGATGTCGATAACGGCACCGGTGACAAAGGGGGTATCAATTGCAAACAGATAGCCACGGGCGAGTTCTTCCGCAGAGCCGACCTTGCCCGCTGGCAAGGATCGGGCAGCCTTGTCCAACATGCTTGCCCTCGCCTCATCACCCATACCGGCATAGGCTTCGGTATCCGTCAGACCGGGACTGACAACATTGACCCGGATGGGAGCCAGCTCCTTGGCCAATATCTTGGCAACGGCCTCAATTCCGGCATTCATAGCTGTCTTCACATAGGTACCGGGCAGTGTTCGTCGTGACAGAAAACCAGAGGTCAAAGTGAGGGTGCCATGGGGGCGGATATGACGGGAGGCAGCCTTGGCAACCATGACCGAGCCCCAGAATTTGGTATCAAAAGCCTGTCTGGCGGCCTCCAGCGCAACCTCTGCAACCGCTCCGCCAGGTGCTGATGATCCAGCGGTGAAGACAACATGATCCACCGGTCCATGCTGCGCGAAATAAGCCTCAATAGCGGCTTCATCAGTAACATCCAGTCCGGTTGATCGGCTGGCAACCGCAACACTTCCTTCTCGCTCGGACAAGGTTGTTGCCACGGCTTTGCCAATACCGGACGTACCACCAATGACAATGCTTCTGGTTTGGAATGTGAAATTCATGGCAACAGCTCCTTTTCAAGAGACGGACAAATGGATGAGGTGAAAAGCAGATAAAAGACGCAGGAAAGCGCTCTGATTGATCTTCAGATAGCACTTGCATGGATCTCGAATAATTGAGATATTTTCAAAATGATAATTCGGAAGAACCAAATAATTAGATATCCAAATGCTGATAGAAAATCTCAAATTGTTCCTGCGCATTGTCGAAAAGGGCGGCCTCGCCATTGCCGGACGGGAAATGGGCCTGTCGCCAGCCACAGTCACTGAGCGATTGACCGCACTGGAAAACCATTATGGTGCCCGCTTGCTGACCCGCACCACCCGCTCCATCAGCTTGACCGATGAGGGGCAGGAGCTGGTTGCCGGTGCGAGGCGCATCCTTGCCGAGACCGAGGAAATCGAAGCCCGCATCAAGCTCGGTATGGAAAAGCTCTCAGGCACCATTCATCTCAGTGCACCGTTGGATCTGGGCCGCGCGCGCCTTGTACCGCTGCTCGATCTTTTCATGGAAAAGCACCCGCAAGTCTCCATCGATCTCAGCCTCAGCGATGGCTATGTTGATCTTGTCGGGCAGGGCCTCGATCTGGCTTTGCGATTTGGCGAGCTAGCCGACAGCACGATGAAATCTCGAAAACTCGGCTTCAACCGCCGTCTGGTTTGCGCGTCGCCAGACTATCTGAACCGCCATCGCGCACCAGACCATCCAGACGAACTCAGCCAGCATAATTGTCTCGTCATGCGCTTTGGGCAAACGACCGACCATGACTGGTCTTTCGAAATCGATGGCAAACGGCAAAATTACCGGGTGAGCGGCAATCGAATTGCCAATGACGGCGCACTGATCCGTCACTGGTGTCTTGCCGGGCACGGACTGGCGCTGAAATCCGAATGGGACATTGAGGAGGATCTCGCAAAAGGCTCCCTCATCTCTGTGCTGGATGACTTCTCTCCGCCCTTGAGCACCCTTCAGATGATCTATCCGGCTGGGGCCGTGCAGCCACGAAGAATTCGCGCTTTGATCGATTTCCTGGCCGTTGAGATGGCAAAGCAGCATGCAAATCTCATCGCCTGATCCCTTGATGCTCACCTGAGGAAAAAAAGCATTTGACCTCAAGCAAACTTCAGGAATTATGAAGAAAGCCAGACGACAAGAACGACACTTGGTGAAAGGCAAAAGCCCCATGAAACTGGATGCATATCTGCAAAGACTAGGATGGACCGGCACGCCAAAGGCGGATCGTGAGACGCTGACAAACCTGATCCACGCGCATCTGGCAAGCGTTCCCTTTGAAAATCTGAACCAGCAGATGGGCATCCCGGTTTCCATGGATCTGGATCAGATCTATGACAAGGTGGTGCATCAAAAACGGGGCGGATGGTGCTTTGAGCTGAACAGCCTGTTCGCCTGGGCTTTGATGGAAATCGGCTTCACTGTCACCAAACTATCCGCCCGTGTGGGTGAGACCAAACCCGACCCTGATATCCCGGGTAACCATCTTTTGTTGCAAATCGATTGCGAGGAACCCTTGCTGGTGGATGTCGGCTTTGGCGGCGGCATCTATGGCCCGGTTCCCCTGCGCCCTTGCACGCTGGACCATGCGCCTTACACCATTTGCATCTCTCAGGAAGAAGATGGCTATTGGAAATATTCGGAAAGTGCGGACGGTAATGAGGCAAGCTATTGGTTCAAACAAGAGCCCGTCGAGATCTCTCATTTCGAGCCGGAAAATCATCGCCTGCAGACGGATCCAAATGCCTCCTTCATGCGCACATTGACAGCCCAAAGACGCCTCGCCGACCGCCATCTGGTGTTGCGTGGTTTGGTATTGAAGGTGATTGCCAGGACTGGCACCAGCCAGCATATCCTGTCAGACGAACAAGCCTTTGCAAACTGCCTGCGCAATGACTTTCATCTCGACATGCCGGACATCCTGAGTATCTGGCCAAAACTCAAACAACGCCATGAGGAATTGTTTGAAGGATAACTTCCAACCCACTCTTTGAAATCTTCAAATCATCGCTCGATTGGGACATTTCATCAATGCAGGCTCCTCGTCGAACACGCTCACATTCCCCAATCTGTCTTACCATCTTTCCATCGCGATCTAAAAAATTGGCCTGTCGCCCTTGAATTATCCCTAACTAGGGATATATTGCAGATATGACACAACAAAATCACACCAGAGAAAACCAGACACTGGTGCTGGCCTTGTTACGCAGCCAGCAGCTGTTCATGCGTGCAATGGGATCGGTCTTCCGGTCGGCAGGCCTGACGGCATCCCAGTGGGACACATTGGAAACCCTCAGCAACAAGGGGGCATTGTCAATCAACGATCTGATGAGACTGACATTGTCCACGTCCGGAAATCTGGATGTTGTGGTGAAGAACCTGATGCAAGCTGGTCTCGTCGAGAAAACAGTCGACGAGAGAGACAGGCGAGCCCGGGTTCTGCGCCTCACCCAAGCTGGAAACCAGAAAGTGGCAGACTTCATGCCGGTCCATAACCGGGCACTGGAGCAGATATTCGGCGACCTTGGCTTGCAAAGCAAACGCGAGACCATCAGGACACTCAATCAGCTTCGCAAGAAACTGCCGCAACCAAAGAAAGATGCAACATGACAAACAAAACCTATCTGACTGCACATGGCGTCATCTATGCTTTTTTCGCCCTGGCGCTTTTCTTTGCGCCCGGCATCCTTTGGCCAAATTACGGCCTGCAACTGAATGATCAATATGCCGTTTTCCTATCCCAGCATAACTCGATCTTTCTGGGTGGCATCGGCATCATCAGCTTTCTGCATCGCAATGCTGACCATGGCAGCGAAACCGCCAAAATCATCCTGACCGGTCTGATGTGGACCAATATCCTGGGTGTGATCATCACGCTTTATGCAGCTTTGACAGGAATTTTCACCGGTTTTGGCTGGTCCGATCCCATCTTCTTCGCGCTGCTTGCCATTCTGAGTTTTGTGCAATTGCGCAAGAACAACGTTTGATCAATTCAAAGACACATATCAATTCCATTGAAGGAGACCCAATCATGAGCACCATGAAAATCTGGGACCTGCACATGACCTATGACGGCCCCATCACCGATGAATTCATGGCCGGAACAAAACAACTTGCCGAAAGCATTGCCGAAGAACCCGGCATCGTCTGGAAGATCTGGACAGCGGAAGAAGGAACCAATCATTTCGGCTCCACCTATCTTTTTCGCAGCCTCGCACATCTTGAAACCTATAAGGCAATGCATCTGAAACGGCTTCAGGATTTCGGCATCACGGTCACTACGGATCATGTCTTCGACATCATGGAAGATGTCAGCAAGATCAACAATGCCCCGCTTGCCGAATGCGCATGACCAAAGGGTCCTGAGCCACAGCTCAGGACCCATCTATCCATTGCAAAGCAGTTCCATCATCAAGAATGATCCCCAAAGACAAGGCAACTTGTCCAAACCCGATCACAGACTGCCATAGACGGCAATCAGATCGACCTGACTGCTGAAATCTGCGCTGTTATAGAAACAGACCAAGATACCCGCACAAAAAGCAACCCATGTGACGGAGATAGCCTCCTGCACGGCCCTCTGCCCATACATCTTCCTTTCTTTTGCTGACCAGATCGTTGCTATAATCGCACTTTACATATCCGTGTTGGTGTTTATGCAATATACCGACAAGCCACATTATCGCACGGCTTACGGTGACGCGAAGAAAGCGGGGTATTTCAAGTAATGGCTATCGTCCCGAACTATAAAAGATCGGCCCGTCTCACACCGCGCTATCAGCGCAATATCGAGGTCTCGGCCAGCGCCGAGCATATGGGTGCAGCCATTGGCCGGGGGCTGAGCGGCCTTGGTCAGGGCATCGGCACAGCAGGCAAGGCCCTGCATGCAGCAGCAAGGCTGGACAATGCCAAAGCCCAGGCAAAAGAGCGGCAGCAGCAAGACCAGATGGCCGAGCGCGAGAGGCAAACCCGCGTCAAAAATCAACTCAGCGAAAGCATGGAGAAAAACCGCGCCGATGTTCAAAAGATTGCACAAGGTCCAGAAGCCTATGCCGATGATCCGGATCTGAAAGACTTCGGCTCTACTGTCGATGATGTTCGCCGTGTGGAAGGCTTTCTGAAGACCGCGCCCAAGGGCGAAGCAGATAACATCAGGCCGGGTATGGAGGCCATTCAGGTCAATGCCTCCAACCGTGCCAACCAGCTTTTGCAAGAGCAGACCCTAAAGAAAGGTCAGCAGGCGGATCAGCGATATCTCGATAATTTTGTTCAAGAGGCCGTAACAGATCGCAATGATCCTGTTGCCGTGGAAAAATACCGGCTGGCAGGCCTTGCCAATATAAGCGCCAGCGCCGAGCGGGACGGACTGGATGAAGGTGAGGCTGCAGTCCTTGCCCATGCCTATTCTTCAAAGCTGGACAAGGATGTGGTGCTGGCAAAGCTGGAAGATGACCCGGTCCTTGCCCTTGATGATTATGACCAGCTGCGCCCACGCCTGATCGAGACAGACCGACAGGAGCTGGATCGAACCTTTTCCTTCGTTCGCAAGGATGAAGAGGTCAAAAGCCAGATATCCGGCATTCTCTCCTTAAGGCGTCATGAAGCAGCCTTGTCCGCTGCCCGGCAAACCTCAATTCCATCGACAACGCCACCAACACTATCGGAGGGGCAGCAAACCAGCGCGCCAGCGGGTGAGAGTGATCAGCCATCAGGCCGTTCCGTCCCCCTCACTTACCTCAATCTGGCCAGCCCAAGTGCAGATCGAAGGCTGGATCAGGAGCTGACACCGACCTTTGCCACCAATCTCGATGCCCTGATGGAAGATGCGCAGCAGCATATCGGCACCGGACTGGAGATACTCCCTTATCAGGATCATGCTTCCATCACGCCCGGTGGGGAGAGTGATTATTGGAGTGCGCAGCAAGGTCAGAACAAGGTCCTCATCCGCTATCAAGGGCAGAGCCTTTCCAAGGCACCCAGCAAAGTACAGGACTGGTTGGCGGACAATAGCGCCGCTTACGGTCTCTTCATGCCGGTCGGTTCCCCTTTTGCAGGCGAGTCATCACCAGAGACCAGCATTGCTGACGGCTTTGATACATTGCTTGTCGCCTCTCTCGACAGTCCATCTTCCCGCGCCCTTGGGCCATCTGCAAAGCAGATGGAAGAAGCCATTGCAGCCATCGACAATCCGGATCTGCAGGAAGCGGCCCGTGCAAACCTGCAGATCGAGCTGGACCGGCAAGGTAAACAGGACAAGGCCGGTCAATTGAATGCCGCACGCGAGCTCTGGGCCGCCATTGACGATGGGAATACCAACGAGGGGGAACAATACCCCATAGGATGCTTTTCACTTGTTTGCTGACAAGGCAGCTTTCGATGGACAATGCCGGGGCATTTTCCGAGAAAGATAACGCTGCTCAGCGAGCAAGCGAAAAGCACCGAAGGCCGGATTTTCTGGCTTTGTGGACTACGTCGCCGCTGCCTTGTGGTCAACCAGACCACGACGACACCAGCTCCTTGCCACAAAACCCGAAAAGTCCGGTCATAAGGGGCATTCTTTCCCCTCGTTGGTATTAAAGCCTTGACGATATACCGATCAGCATCCGCGTAGCAGCAGGCAGCGCCACCCTTGCTGATGCGACCGATTTTATCCGCACGCGTGAGGGCGGCAAGATCATCCGAACGGATGCAGTTACCCTGTCGGAACTCAACCGCATGATGGCGCTCAATCCCGATCGCTTCAGCGGGCAGGATCTTGATGCCTATCGCAACCAGATAAGCCGCAATGATCTCAAAGAGCTGAAACAACACCAGACTGATCTTCTGCAACAGGACAGTCAGGCCCTGAAAAGAACCGAGATCTACAAAGCCACCTTCGAGCAGGCCGATCAGCTATTGCAGCAATTGGGCCGCTCCAGCACCGGCCCCGATGGGGAAAGTGACCCGGAAGCAGCCAGGCTGAACGCTCAGTTCTTCGTCAATCTCAAAGCCCGCATTGATTACGAATTGGACCGGGATGAAGGGCAAGGTCTGAATGGGATCCAGATACATGATCTGATCCAAAAACAACTCCAAACAGACTTCCTCGATCAGGCCATGCAACTGGAAAGACTGGAGCGAGAAGCCCGACACAGACTTGCATCAACATCACTGGACAGAAACGGCTTCGGGATAGAAAGAGCAAAACGCATTCCGGAACAGGAAGATGGTCGTGTCAAGATAGCAGCACTACCACTTGCTGCTCCTCTCGTACTGGGCGGGAGTGCCAAAGGGGCAGCGATTGTATCCGGCGTACTAGGAAGTGCCGCTGCTCTTGGCGCATCTATGGAAAGCCTGATTTTCGGCTCCGACACATCTGCAAACAAACCCATTGATGAAGCAATTGATATCGACGGGTTTGGTCAGCTTCATGTGAGTGGAATATCAGGGTTCCGAAAGCGCACCTTGACAATTACTTCGCCGGGGGAAGATCCGGTCACCTTGACAGGCGAGATAACTGGCAACCCCAACGCGGATCTTGCAGGCTCAGAATTCTCCATAACCGAAGGCACCATCGGCAATCGTGCCATGACATCAGATGACTTGCGCTTTTATGCTGATGTTTTGCGGGCAAACAAAGTCAAAACGGTCCTTAATGAGAGCAATGTCAATGGTGCGATAGGAACGCTAGGTAGCCAGAGTGAAGCAAGCGGCACTAACCACGCAACACTTCACAGCGATGAGCATGGCAGACACCACAACAACCCACCACCCGATCAGCGGATTGAAGGTGAGTTAGATCAAGGACCAGAAGATCCTAAAGATCCTGATGCCAAACTTCCAATCATAGTATATGACCTGAATTATGAGGAAACAAATAAGCACACCGGCATAAAAGCCTATGGAACGAGAACTCCACTTCTTCCGGAAACAGCCCAAAAGGTGTTGAACGAGTCGATATTACACGAAGGAAGGAGATATGGTTATCATGAGGGAACGGGTTTTATTTATCAATTCCATGATGATAATCATGGTGTATGGCATGGATTTCCAGTTCCTGGAAATAAGACACCTAATAAAGTACTGACTGAGATGCGAAGGCAGGGTCGATTTTCAAAAGCCAAATTTAACAAACTAAAAGGCGAAAGTAAAATCAAAGTGCCACATAATAAGCAGTGAGAAAAAATAGATGTATATTTTCAAATTTAATATTAAGCCAGCGATTGAGTTTGATCCCACGGGAAAACTGGGTCTAAATTTCTTGACCATAGGCCTTGCTCATAAAGAGACCAACGAGCAGATAGATATAGTCCGGACTGTTCTTGAAAATAAGGAAGAGCTGGATTGGTTTGAAAAAAATGAAGAGGCAATCCGAAATGAGAAGTGCCCGGCCAAGGCTGAACGCACCTCTTCAGTTGCTGAAAGAATGCATGAAGCTTATGAAGCACTGGACGTCGATAGTTGGACGGAGGAAAAACTGGACGGAATGCTAGGAGAGCTGTATGAGTTTCGATCTCACCATGAGCTTTGGTTCGCGTTCCCCGGGCAGGATCTGCCAAATATATTCTTCGCTGCGAATGATAATGGCCATGAAATATCCTGCCACGATGATGATCTAACTTTCGCTTACGACGTGGACATAAGCAGCTTATTCGACGAAGCAAAGAGGGTTAAGAAGTTTGTCTAGAACGAGGCTGCCCCAACTTCGGGAAAACATGTTCTGACGACCGCGATCTGATTGACTGTAAACTTCATAATTCTCCTAAAACCGGACGGCCTGCGTTGTCCGGTTTTAGCGTTTTGGTCTCGCGCTAAGCTCATTCGCTTAGCTCTGGCGCGCCCTTTCTTGCGTGATTGGCTTCTGGCTTTGCATGCGCATCGATCACGAACTGGTCAAGGGCAGCTTTGATGCCCCGGAACCGGGCTTGCTGCAAAGCCTGATCCAAAAACAACTGGCAGCAGACCTGCAAGCCTTGCAGGACGTCAGCATCTCCGTCTCGACCAGTGGAGCAATTGTTGGAGCACTTCCGGCAAGCATAGGAGCAGGAGCGGTAGCAAGTGATGGTGTCGGCTCGTTGGCTAACGGAATACGGGCGGCGGCATCAGCTGGTGCGACGGCAATAACCGCGACTGTCGGGGCGATTGCTTCTGGGATCTTGCTTGCCACAACAACTGCAGCAGGTGGTGGCAAAATAGACGAGAGCCGCGATCTTGAGGACGGTGGTAACATTAGGGTTACCGGCTGGGAAGATGAGAGAGAGCGAACCCTGACCTTTACCGATGCCTCCGGTCAAGCCTTCACATTGACCGGAGAGCTGGGTGAAGGCAATAGGATGTTGCTTTCGGAAGGGTCAATTGCTGGCAACCCTCTTGGAGAACATGATCTTGATCGAATTGCCGATATTCTGACTGTTTCCGGCGGTATGGAGGTGCTGCATAACAAAAAAAGGGAAAATCGGAGAAATAAGAATGATTTGCATAATCATGGAGAGAATAACAACAAGGATCCGAACAATCCCAACGGCTCGGAGAACCCGCCGCCTTTTAAAAAAGGACAATACCACCTCGATGAGTTTAAGAAAGATATATACCAAAAGAATTTTAAACATAATTCGGAAACAAAACCTCCAAATCATCTGAAAGGTCGTGCTCTTAAGAACTTCTACACGAACCAAAAGAATTTTGTTTCTAAGGAACCGGTTGCTCCCAAGAATGCATGGTCGAAGTCATTTCAATCCAGCGGAAACAGGCGTGTGGGCTATGATGCCGTAAATGATGAAGTGGTTGTCTTCCACAAGCACACTTTGTCAAACGGGGTTCGAAAGTGGCATAGCTTTTCCATTAGACCTGAACATTTGAAATCTTTGCAGGCTGCTGAGAAAAACTTCCTTAGACCATTACTCAAAACTTCAAAAGTATTTAAAAAAGTGAAACTTTGATCGTTAGCATCAGGAAAGAAAAGACGATGTCAAAAAATAGATATCACAAATATGGCGATGGTGAGAATGACGAGGAGCCAATATTAAAGGCTGATGCTAGTTTAGCGGATACGCTTGACTGGGGCGAATATCATAAAGACCACCCAGTATTTCAAATCCAGCTTGCATGGAACTTCGACGATATGGATCTGGTTGAGGAAATCCTTGCAGGATATGTTAATACCAATGATCCCTTCGTTCTTGGGCTTTGCGCTGAAGCAGCAGGCCATTTGGCTCGTTTGAATGGGTTTGATGCTGTCGAGTTGCGTGAACATGTTTTGGAGAATGCCCAACGCAAATTTCCAAAGAGCGAGATAGTTGCCAATTCCATTCGATATATGGATGATCTGCGAGAATATTACCTACCAATGTGGAAGCGAATTAAGGCAGAAGAGGAGGAAGATATATCTGGCTCTTCTGAGGCATCTCAATCTGTCGAAGATGATGAGTAACCCGGGGCTAGCTTTGCTCTGTCCCTTCTACAGGCTGGTTTCGTTGGAACCGGGCCGATACAGTTATTTTGTCTTAGCACCTGCTAAAAGCCGCTCCATATAACCGCACATATGTGATCGCCTTAATTAACAAAATAATCTCAAAGCTAAAGTAAAACAGAGCTTCCTAAAGCATAAGAAAGCTTCCACCATGTCAGTATTCATAGTCCTGCACACTAATATCCAAGGTCAAGAATTGGATAAACGTCTGAAGGATATTCGCGCCCGATACGCAGATACACTAGATTTAGCCGTTTCATTTTCCGATACCTTAGAATCAAATGAAAACGATATGTATGTTCTCAAGAGTGCAGGGGTCGATTTCAATTCGGTGAGTAATTGCGTTATTTCAAAACGCAAGGGACAACACCAGTTTCTATTGGAAGATGCAGTAGAGCTATTGAAGAAGGAACTAAGCGACGTTGGCGTCATTGCAATGCTTTTGAATGAAACACTGATGTAACGTTCCCCCGCCTAGAATCCCACTCCTCCCCAAAACCGGACGGCTCAGGCTGTCCGGTTTTGTTTTCGCTTGCTGCAAAGCCTGATCCAAAAACAACTCCAAACAGACTTCCCCGATCAGG